>JAYVLG010000157.1:0-25619 GCA_043759595.1 Sulfurirhabdus sp.
CGCTTGATCAATTACTTAAAAATACGGATATGCAAATGATCACACAGCAAAACAATAACCAACTGAATCTATTCAATTAAATTGCCGGACACTACTGACCAATTTAGTAAAAAGTTACAAAATACCTTCCAGATAGATCATCTGATGAATGCATTTTGTTATTTCAAGAATGGCTGTATTGAATACAATATTTTCCCTCGCAGTCAGGTATCCATTCTTGCCTTAAACACATCGTAAATACATACATATGCAGCAACAAAGGCATACCAGAAAAAGACATGCGTTGAATTGCAGCAGCTGGCGTGAATTCAAATAGTTGCATCTAATTCATCGCATCCACAATATCGTTATTAGTGTTTACGCCTAATTTAGTACGGATTTTCCCAAGCAGATTTGCATCGGACAAGGATTGTCTGGCGAATTCACTTAGCTGCGAAACTTGCATACCCAACTTAGAGGATAATTGGCCAGTTTTATGTTGCAACAATTCAATCTCTGTAACCATATTTGTTTCAGTTAAACCAGTAACAAGCAGGTGAAGCTCGTCTACTTCCTTCTTTGATGCATTCAATTCAACCAGTAGATCAGACAATTCACCAAATTTCTCATCACCAGTAAATACTGGCGCAATTTCAATCGCTTTTATTTTACGGGATTTCTCCGCTCTCACTTTTTTGGCAGCTTTCGCTACTTCACCCGCCGCTACTATTTGCTGTTGTTCTTCCTTTGGAAGCGTCGCAACAACAGAAGCTGCACTGACCGAAACTTTGCCTGATTTTACTGCCTCAATCAGTTCTGGCGTGCCTTCATGCAAGATACCTTTTGCCCGTTGAATACCACGCACACTGGTATTCAACAGACTGGACACCTTCTCCTGAGCAGCACCAATAGTTGTTTCTACCTGCTTCTGCTCCTGCTCAATTTTAGCAATTGCAGCCCCCACCATTTGCCGCTGACCATCAGTCAAATGTCGCCGAGTCAAGTTTAGCGATATAGTAAATCCCAAAGGGTCATCGCCTGTGTATTCACGGAATTGCGGTTCAACACCTGTTTCACTGCAGGCGTAATACCTGTTACGCCCTTCGATAATCTCCCCTTGGTAAGTCCAGATCGCTTCGAGCAGTCCATTTTTGCGAATGTCCTCTTTGAGCGCGACAAAATCCGCTCCGAAAATCCGTGGAAATATTTCTGCTATTGGGTGAATCTTCATAAATAATCAGTTCCTGGTTGCTATACCACTTC
Source organism: Sulfurirhabdus sp. (assembly GCA_043759595.1). Taxonomy (GTDB): domain Bacteria; phylum Pseudomonadota; class Gammaproteobacteria; order Burkholderiales; family SMCO01; genus Sulfurirhabdus. Next base: position 1,243 of record JAYVLG010000157.1, read on the forward strand.
TCGCTTCGCGAAGAATAAAACATTCAGTTTCTCAAATTAGCTGCAGGCTTTTCAAAGCCGCGCATAGTCTTAGATTTTAACACCTTAAATCTTGCTTAGAGAATCCGAAGTGCAACTGCACGCAACATGCAAGATAGTGATGATTTGTTTAAGAAGCTTGTAAGAACGGGTTGGGTGATACGGGCGAAAAACCACTGGATGGTAAAGAGATAAGATTATTTTACCGATAATCACTCGGCGAGCTTATATATTCGAAAACTAATTCGTTATGGCGGAGAGGGCGGGATTCGAACCCGCGTTAGGGTATTACCCTAAACACGCTTTCCAGGCGTGCGACTTAAACCGCTCATCCACCTCTCCGGAAACTGAGAATTTTATGATTGTTAAAATACCACAAAATCAAAGGATGTGAAGAATAAACCAGATGTCTGTTTGAAGCAACTTTTTCTATTCGTTATTATGAAATACTCAAAATTATCAATGATAAACAATTTTCAACACAAAGCCAGACATTATCTATACTCCGAACTATAGCGGGGTTGTGATATTATTATGGTTCTCTAATTTAGCTTTTGGTTGATTTTGTTAATTCATCAATTGCACCAGATTAAGGCTTAGCGTAAATCTGACATATGGCGCATGCAGAACTCTCTCTTTTAGAGCAACTCAGCACAAATAGCAGTCCTTATCATGACCCTTTGTCCCACTTGGACTGGTCAAGCCTTAACACGTCTGATTACTGGTTACCTCAGTCTGCAATTTCATTACATGGCGTTGCGGAATTTGAAGCCTTGCCTGATCAAACAAAAAAACGTTTATCACAGTACGAATTTACCGGATTTATTCAAGCAGGTCTGTGGCTTGAAGCGATTTTTGTTGAACGTTTGGGTAAAAATCTGAAAAAAACCCATGCCTTGGCTGAGCATGCATACTATTTGCATGAAATACGAGAGGAAGCCGGTCATAGTTTGATGTTTTTGAAACTGATGGAAAAGAGCGGATTGCATTTGCCGGGAATATGGCAGCAACGTCCCCGTTTTGCTGATTTTATGGGGCGGCACGCCCCAGTGAATACAACCTTGTTTTGGTTGGCAGTTGTGATTGGTGAAGAAATCCCGGATAAGCTTAACCGTCATGTACGTGTGCATGGTGACAATTCACTGAACCCACTGATCAAGCAAATGTGTACCTTGCATATTATTGATGAAGCACGACATATCGCTCATGCAAGAAGTGCGCTTGAAGCCAACTTGAGCACCACTAACCTTATAAAAAAACAATTACTTACGCCAATAGCCAATCTACTGATCAAGCAATTTGTACGAACATTTTATCTTCCAAAGCCAGAAATATATGAACTTGCCGGGCTTACGCCAGGGATTGAATGGCAAACATTGGCACGTTCCAACCCCTTCCGAAAAGAGTTTATTGCCCAGTGTGTTAACCCTACGGTTAACTTACTTCAAAGTCATGGCTTTAAGGTATACGTCCCTGCTGTTTAAATACTACTACGTTAACAAATCTAAAACATCACAGATTTGTTAACGTTATATGCTGATTTAAAAGTTGGCTGCCTCAACCTCCAGGTATGCACGATTGATATTACCACCCATAACCGCATCAAATTCTTTCAGATTTTTCCAATCACTCAAATCCATCGACTTACGAATTTCGCTGTCATTTAGCCCTTTTTTGTAGCCAGCTTCTACAGCTGCATATAGTGACGCCATACGATCATGCAAGCCTGCTACATCTTTATTGGTCATTAAGGGGCCATGGCCGGGCACTATCGTTTTTACGTTCATTTTCTGAATTTTGTCCAGGGTGCCAATCCAGCTTTTAATATGCCCATCTCTGAAATTCGGTACAATATGATTGACCAGAATATCACCACCGATTAAAACCTTATCATCCGGCAAGAAAACAATCATATCCCCTGGCGTGTGAGAACCAGTTGGAACCCACAGTACAAATTTGACACCATTGATCATTTTTTCAGTTTTAGTGTTTTCTGGAAAAGTGGTTGTTGCTGGAACAAGCTTTGTATTTGGAAACTTACGCCCGGTAAACCCCTCAACCATTCCAATCCATTCAGGGCCAGTTTTCAGCAACTGAGTCTTGCACTGTTCCGCACTAATCACTTCTGCATTTTTAAAGGCGATATTTCCTAAAGTATGATCACCATGATGATGTGTATTGATGATATGCGTAACCGGTTTGGATGTAATTTTTGCAATGGTTTTTAATAAATGCTCGCCGATTTCATCGGTAAATCCTGTATCAACAATTATCACGCCTTTATCACCGATGATTGCTGTGCTGTTAACCTGATACCCCTGATTTTCTTTGCTTGGCAATGCAACAGGTCCAAGTAATGCATAAACCCTTTCACTGATCTTGCTGACTTTTGGTTCTGGCAGAGACTGTGCAGCAAATATTTGAAAACTCACAACCAGCCCAATAAACAAAAAGATAAGGCGTTTCATATCTAATTTCCTGTTCAACATTGAAGAATTTTTTAAATCATAGCGCTTTTATGCATGACTATCCAAGTTTATACCCCTGTCAAATCATGTTATAAATAAATATCACAAGGAGAGAACAGTGCAAGACACCTTCAATGCTTTACTTAAAGCACTTAAATGCCTTTTCCATCCAAAAATGTTGTCACTGATTTTGTGGCCTATGTTTTTGGCCACAATATTTTGGGGCGGGACTGCTTATTATTTTTGGCATGATTGGGTAAAGATACTGACTGATTTTGCAAGTCAATTTAATGCTACTGCCTATTTGCAGCGGCATGAGCTTACCTGGATTGCAGGATATTTCATCTCTTTTATACTATTCATGCTGCTTTTACCGGTTATCTATACGACAGCATTGCTTATCACTTCTATTTTTGCCATGCCTCTGATGGTAAGTCATATCGCTTCGAAAGACTTTCCCAATCTTGAACTAAAACATGGTGGAACCGTGGCGGGTAGCGTCTGGAATGGATTGGTCGCCATATTGATTTATGTCATTCTGTGGGTAATTACAATTCCTTTATGGCTATTTACACCCTTCGCTGCACTCATCCCTATTCTTCTGACGGCCTATTTAAATCAACGACTATTCCGTTACGATGCACTTGCGGATCACGCGAGTGCTCCTGAATTTGAAAAAATCATGGAACGCAGTAGCACTAAATTTTATATTATGGGAGCAGTGCTTGCGCTACTGCAATTTGTTCCTATACTCCAGTTTTTTACACCGGTATACATAGGCTTGGCATTTATCTACTTAAGTCTGACAGAATTAGAAGTTCTGAGAAAAACCAGTACATGATTGAAAGGATATCCCACTGATCATGTTTTAAAAGTGGCGAAAAATACGCTGGTGAGTTTGGGAAATTTGCAGTTTGAGCAAAATCCGGCCGGATAAATCAGGCTGAATTTTAGTCAATATGGAGGAGAGAGAGGGATTCGAACCCTCGGAACAGCGTAACTGTTCAACAGATTTCGAGTCTGCCCCATTCGGCCACTCTGGCACCTCTCCGAGGGCATAGATTATACCTGCTTTTTTGCAATATGTTAGTGGATAGACAAACATAGCAAAATTGGGCACACTTTCGTTATGAGAATTGGGATGAGCCACATCTGGGCCACTATTTTAGAAAATTTATTTTGCCTATCAAAATGGCAACCAATTATTAAGAACAATAATAACCTGGTCAATTTTATCGTTTTGTTTACTCTGGCTTTTGCAGGGTGTAACAAGACAACTGATACACAGCCTCCCCCACCGCAGCCTCCCAAACCAATACCCGCAGCACAAAAAAGTGGTGAAATTGTAGTTATTACCAGGAATAGCGCAACTGCATATTATGAAAATGCAGATGGCAATTTTGTAGGGCTTGAACATGACCTTGCTGAGTTATTTGCCAAAGAGATCGGCTTAAAGATCAGGTTTGTCGTAGCCAGGAAGTTTGATGACATCATCCCAACAGTACAAGCACAGCAAGTTCACTTTGCGGCAGCAGGGCTGAGTGCCACCCTTGCCAGAGAAAAGAAAGTTCACTTCAGCGATCCTTATCAACTCGTGCAGCAGCAAGTTGTCTACAACACTAATTTTCCAAAACCAAAAGCAATGAAGGATCTTATTGGAAAACATATTGAGGTGGTTGCAGGCAGTAGTTATGCAGAAAGGCTGAGTGAGGCTAAAAAACTATACCCGGCTCTAAGCTGGAAAGAAACACAAGTAATGGAAAGTGAAGAGTTGCTGGAGAGATTGGGCACAAACAAAGCAGAGATTGTTATTGCAGATTCCAACATCGTAGATGTGGCTGAAAACTTTAATCCGAATATTGCAGTTGCGTTTGATTTCGGCAAACCTGAATACCTTGCCTGGGCATTTTCTAAAGATGCGGATCCTTATTTATTTCAAAAATCAAAACTGTTCTTTAAGCGAATACAAAAAGATGGCACATTAAAACGCCTGATTGACCGTTATTACGGCCATGTCAATCGTCTGGACAGACCGGATATTGAAGGGTTTCTTGATAAAATGCGTAAAGTACTGCCGCGCTATCGCTATTACTTCCAGCAAGCGCAAGAAAATACCGGTATAGACTGGCGTTTGCTTGCGGCTTTAGGCTATCAGGAATCCCACTGGGACCCGCTCGCCACTTCACCGACTGGTGTCAGGGGGTTGATGATGCTGACAGGCGATACTGCTGACCGTATGGGCGTGCAAGATCGGCTCGACCCAAAGGAAAGCATTGATGCTGGAGCCGAATATCTATTGGAAATGCAGGACATGATCCCCAGGCGAATCACGGAACCGGACCGTACGTTGCTGGCATTAGCATCTTACAATGTGGGATACGGGCATTTGGAAGATGCACGTATTTTGGCACAAAGACAAAAATTGAATTCTGATTCATGGACGGATCTGAAAAAAACCCTGCCACTTTTAAGCATAACCGACTACCACAGCACTGTTAAACACGGGTATGCACGGGGCGGAGAACCCGTTATCTTCGTAAAGAATATCCAGACCTACTATGATATTCTCGCCAAATTTGAAAAGCCCTACAAACCCATGCTACCCAAGTTTAACAGCCAGTTACTGGCTTCTAAAGAACGTTAACCTAGAAACCTTAGTTGGATGGGTTGGAGTGTGCTGTTTTTGGAGCGCAGAGCAAGGCGCAATGACGCAGAATGGCCATTCCATTTCAAGGAGTTGCAACGCCGCACTGCGCTCCAAAAACCGTGCAATCCAACCCATAGCGGTCTCACCAACCGGGTGAACCAGGTAATCATGAAAAATTCTATTAGAATTATTGAGTTAAATTTTACGTTTAGCGGTTAACTGAGGTTTCTAGGTTATTTACACCCAGTAATTTTTTCAATACCACCCATGTAAGGTCTCAATACTGCGGGAATAGTCACACTACCATCTTCATTTTGATAGTTTTCCAGAATAGCTACTAACGTGCGACCAACTGCAAGGCCGGAACCATTGATGGTATGTGCCAATTCTGGTTTGCCTTTTTCGTTGCGAAAGCGCGCTTGCATGCGTCGCGCCTGAAACGCTTCGAAATTGCTGCAGGATGAAATTTCGCGATATGTATCCTGGGCAGGTAACCACACTTCCAGATCATAGGTTTTTGCAGAAGAAAAACCAGTATCCCCAGTACACAGGGAAACAACTCGATAAGGCAGCTCCAGTTTCTGCAGGATAGCTTCGGCGTGGCCTGTCAACTCTTCCAGCACTTCATAGGACTTGGAAGGGTGAACAATCTGCACCATCTCCACCTTTTCAAATTGGTGCTGTCGGATCATACCGCGTGTGTCTTTACCATATGAGCCTGCCTCAGACCGGAAGCATGGCGTGTGGGCTACAAATTTCAAAGGCAAATCTTCCATCGGCACAATTTCGTCTCGCACGATATTGGTTACCGGCACTTCTGCAGTAGGAATCAGATAGAGCTTTTCAGTCTCGCCCTTTTGTACGGCAAACAAGTCCGCTTCAAATTTGGGCAATTGCCCGGTGCCATACATACTTTCCGCATTGACCAGATAAGGAACATAAACCTCGCAATAACCATGTTCATTTGTGTGTACATCCAGCATAAACTGTGCGAGAGCACGGTGCAATTTTGCGAGTGAGCCTTTCAATAAGGTAAAGCGCGCAGCACTGATTTTCGTAGCTGTTGCAAAATCCAGCCGTTTTAATCCCTCACCGACATCTACATGATCTTTTACTGGAAAATAGAATGTTTTTGGCGTACCAAAACGACGAATCTCGACATTATCTTCTTCAGATTTCCCTGTGGGAACACTCTCATGAGGTAAATTGGGAATTTGTTGCAGAATGTCATTCAGCTTTGCCTGCAATGCATCCAATTGTGATTCTGCTTCTTTTAATTCATCACCCAAGTTCGACACCTCGGCCATAATAGCCGATACATCTTCGCCTTTTGCTTTTGCCTGGCCGATCAACTTGGAAGTTTGGTTACGCTTAGCCTGCAATTCTTGTGTGCGTGTTTGAATCGTCTTGCGATCCTGTTCCAGCGCCTGAAACTGGTTAACATCCAGTTCAAATCCACGGGTCAAGAGGCGCTGCGCTACACCTTCCAGATCATTGCGCAATAATTGAATATCTAACATGAAAACTCCAGATTTTATTTTCTTTTTCTAACTTGTTCATCCAGCGACCGCAAATAAGCGAGCCGTTCACCAATTTTTGCTTCCAATCCACGCGAGGTCGGTTCATAAAAATGCATACCTGACATGCCTTCTGGCAAATAATTCTCACCCGCTGCGTACGCATCAGGTTCATCGTGCGCGTAGCGATAGGCATGACCGTAACCCAGTTCTTTCATGAGTTTTGTCGGCGCATTACGTAAATAAAGCGGAACAGGCCGCGTTTTGTCATTTTTGATAAACGCGCGGGCATTATTATACGCTACATAAACCGCATTACTTTTGGGTGCAGCTGCAAGATAAATGATAGCTTGCGCCAAGGCCAATTCCCCTTCCGGGCTTCCCAGCCGTTCGTATGTTTCCACTGCGTCCAGTGTCAATCTAAGCGCTCTTGGGTCAGCTAAGCCAATATCTTCCGAGGCCATGCGTATAATGCGCCGGCCGAGATAAAGCGCATCCGCACCACCATCCAGCATGCGACACAACCAGTATAAAGCTGCATCGGGATTAGATCCCCGCACTGATTTATGCAAAGCGGAAATCTGATCGTAAAATTCCTCTCCGCCTTTATCAAACCGGCGCCCGCTTTTAGCTAGCGCTTCACGAACAAACGGTTCAACTACTTGCGTTACTTCGGAAGTCACTGCAGCAGTATTAATCTGCTCCAGCAGATTAAGCAAACGTCGTGCGTCACCATCGGCATACCCCACCAGCAGAGTTTTTGCATCATCTGAAATCGTCAGGTCTGGCAGAAACTGTTGATGAGCCCGGTCAAACAGTTGTGCCAGTTCAGCTTCATTCAATGCCTGAAGTACATAAACCTGCGCTCGTGACAACAACGCGCTATTCACTTCAAATGAGGGATTCTCAGTAGTAGCCCCAATGAAAGTGACTAGCCCAGCTTCTACAAACGGCAAAAAAGCATCTTGCTGGGATTTATTAAAGCGATGTACTTCGTCAACAAATAAAATGGTGTGCCTTCCATATTGTTCCAGATTCAACTTAGCTTTGTCTATCGCTTCACGAATATCTTTTACGCCGGATAAAACAGCCGAAAGCGCAATGAAATCAGCATCAAAAGCATTTGCCGTGAGCCGCGCAAGCGTGGTTTTACCTACTCCGGGTGGGCCCCAAAGAATCATGGAGTGCAATTTGCGCGAGTCAAAAGCCAAACGCAGTGGCTTGCCCTTACCTAACAAGTGCGACTGTCCGATGACATCATCCAGTATTTTCGGGCGTAACTGCTCCGCAAAAGGGGGGTGTACAGAGGGTTGGGTAAATAAATCACTCACCAATCACATCCGCGCCTTTAGGCGGCACAAACTTGAACAGATCGGCAACAGCTTTGGGGTTACGCTCGATAGCAGAAAAACGAATCAGCGTAACCTGACCAAAATTATCGTGCAATTCCATAACCTGCAGGCCATCTGACCCGAAACCCATGCGAACGCTTTCAAAGGTGCTTTCATTGCCTTTAGGTGTTGCTTCTAGCCATTCCAGACCCTCTTTCACACCCACATCTTTCAAAGTGAAAAATTTTTCAATTTCATTATTCCCGGCAAGCAATGCCGCAGGTGAACTGCCAATTGCCTGATCCAGCTTACGCACTGTCACCTGATTTAGCTCTGCATCAAATACCCAAAGTTTTACCCCATCACCAACGATTAACTGTTCATAGGGCTTTTCATAGGTCCAGCGAAATTTGCCAGGTCGCATAAATTGCATCGTACCGCTGGATTCCTGGCCAGGTTTAGAGCTTTTATTAAATACCGATTGAGTGAAATGCGCTTTTGCAGAATGCGTTTGCTGGATAAAGTTTTTCAGTTTGTCGAGACTGGATGCTCTCGCTGAAAATGAGAGAAATAACGAAAACAATAATAATAATAGAAAGCGAATTTTCATAATACTCCAGATAAAATAGTCGCTCGAAAGCGCCTTAAAGGCAAATCATTCGCGGTTGGGCATTAATACTTCACGATTCCCGTTACTTTGCATTTGTGAAACCAGACCCGCAGCCTCCATTTGCTCAATGAGTCTGGCCGCACGGTTATAACCAATGCGTAACTGACGTTGAACAGAAGAAATCGACGCACGTCGTGATTTCAAAACAATCGCTACCGCTTCATCATACAAAGGGTCAGACTCACTTCCCCCACTGGAAGTTTCACCATCTGCTTCAGATTCCACTTCGCCACCTTGAAGCATGCCTTCAATATAGTGCGGCTCTCCATGAGATTTAAGGTATTCAACCACTTTATGAACTTCGCCATCTGAGACATACGCGCCGTGCACCCGCTGGGGATAACCAGTACCTGGTGGGAGATAAAGCATATCGCCCTGCCCTAACAACGCTTCAGCACCCATTTGATCAAGAATGGTACGAGAGTCAATTTTACTGGATACCTGAAAAGCGACACGAGTCGGGATATTCGCTTTAATCAAGCCGGTAATGACATCGACTGAAGGTCGCTGGGTTGCTAGTACCAGATGAATACCAGACGCACGCGCCTTTTGTGCAAGCCGGGCAATCAGCACTTCTACTTTTTTACCAACCACCATCATCAAATCAGCCAATTCATCAATTACGACTACTATCACTGGCACTTCATCCAGAGGTTCCGGGGCATCAGGAGTGAGGCTGAACGGATGGGTAATGGGTGTTCCTGCCTTTTGTGCTTCTTGTATTTTCTGGTTAAAACCAGCGATATTTCTCACCCCCAAAGCAGACATCAGTTTGTAGCGCCGCTCCATTTCTCCTACACACCAATTCAGTCCATTAGCAGCCTGGCTCATATCGGTGACAACCGGTGCCAGCAAATGTGGAATCCCTTCATAAACAGAAAGCTCCAGCATTTTTGGGTCCACCAGCAGCAAGCGTACTTCAGAAGGTGTCGCTTTATAAAGCAGGCTAAGAATAAGAGCGTTAATCGCTACGGATTTACCAGAGCCGGTGGTACCCGCAACCAGCACATGAGGCATCTTGGCCAAATCTGCCACCACTGCTTTACCTGCAATATCTTTACCCATGACTATCGTAAGGGGCGAAGCCATGTCATTATAAACTTGGGAGCTGATTATCTCGGAAAGACGCACAATCTGCCGTTTAGGGTTTGGAATTTCCAGCCCCATACAAGCCTTGCCAGGAATAGTTTCCACCACACGGATACTGACAACTGAAAGCGCACGAGCCAAATCTCTGACCAGATTGGTGATCTGGCTGCCTTTCACACCTGTTGCAGGCTCAATTTCATAACGAGTAATGACTGGCCCGGGGTATGCCGCTATAACCTGGACCTGAACACCAAATTCCATTAATTTTCGTTCAATCAACCTTGAAGTAAATTCCAGCGTATCCGGGCTGATCGTTTCTACATCCTTCTCGGCTTCATCAAGCAAACGTAAGGGAGGTAGCGGAGAATCAGGTAACTCATCAAACAGGGGTGCCTGTTTTTCCTTGATGATGCGTTCGGATTTAGGAATTTCAGTGAAAGCGGGTTCGATATGAATGGGAGGCTGCTCATCAACTCGTTTTTTTTCTACCGCAACATATTCTTCTCTTTTGCTCTTTGCAGCTACGCCTGCTTTTCTGTCCTGCCAGTTACGCCAGCTATTGATCACAAACAGGTAGCCGTCTTCAATTGCCCCCCCAAACCTTTCAATTAATTGAACCCAGGATGTCCCGGTAAAAAGGCTGATGCCGATAGCAGAGACGATCAGCAGGAAGAGCGTTGATCCTGTAAAGCCAAGGGATTTGGAAAGCATGCCGCTCACTACAGTTCCCATCATGCCGCCGGGTGCCAATGGCAATGCCACTTTTAAGGAATAAAGCCGCAACGCCTCAATACCACTGCTTGCCAGCAGCAATAACAAGAAACCGATACCTGCGATAATAAGGGAACGACGGTCTGGTGATTGGACTCTATCTATGTGCCTGTAACCCCACCAAACTGCATAAATCAGGAATACGAGCCACCAATAGGCGGATAAACCGAATAGATATAGCAATATATCCGCAATCCAGGCGCCGATTTCTCCCCCGGCGTTATACAAATCTGGTTGGGTTGCACTGTGAGACCAGCCCGGATCAGCACGATTGTAGCTGAACAAAACCAGCGACAAAAAGACTGCAATACCGACCAGGCCAATCCACCATGCTTCTCGCACAAGTTTAGCTACTTTAGGGGGGAGCGCCTTATCATTCGGCGAAACTAATGTTGATTTTCTATTCTGGGCCATTAAATTTATCAACCAATAATCGGCCGATTATAACAACTATTCGCGCTTCCTGATAAAATGGCCTATTTTTTGCATCACGTTGGCCGTCTGCTGGACTTGAAGAACCCAATGCAAAGCAACAGAATCTGGATGTATTTTATTGATTTATATGGAAAATAAAATTATTTCCCACAAAGAATCAGCAAAATATTGTCCTTTCAATCCCTTTGCAACCGTTTTTTTCACAGCAGTCAGACTGCCTGTATTCTTTATTAGGAGAGATTTTCATGTCCGTTAAGCATTCCCGTCTACTGATTTTGGGTTCTGGCCCTGCTGGTTACACCGCAGCCGTTTACGCTGCCCGCGCAAATCTTGCGCCAGTAATGATTACTGGCATGCAGCAAGGTGGTCAGCTGACCACTACAACCGAAGTGGATAACTGGCCAGCAGATGTGGATGGCGTTCAGGGACCAGCGTTGATGGAGCGTTTTCAGAAGCACGCTGAGCGTTTTAACACCGAGATCATTTTTGATCAGATCCACACAGCCAAGCTAACAGAAAAACCCTATACCCTGATCGGTGATGCGGGAACCTATACGTGCGATGCACTGATCATTGCGACAGGCGCTTCTGCCAAGTACCTTGGCTTGCCGTCCGAACAAGCATTTATGGGCCGAGGCGTATCAGGTTGCGCAACCTGTGATGGCTTTTTCTACAAGAACCAGGATGTTGCAGTTATCGGTGGCGGCAATTCAGCCATAGAAGAAGCTTTATACCTGTCCAATATTGCTAAACACGTTACATTGGTTCATCGCCGCGATACATTCAAAGCAGAAAAGATCATGGTGGACAAACTGGTAGAGAAATCAAAAACCGGCAATATCACCATTGAGTATTTCAATGAACTGGATGAAGTCTTGGGCGACAAATCCGGTGTAACCGGCATGCGCATCAAAAACACGAAAGATGGCAGTACCAAGGATATCGCGCTTCAAGGTGTTTTCATTGCCATTGGTCATTCGCCCAATACAGGTATTTTCGATGGTCAACTGGAAATGGAAAACGGTTACCTCATCACTAAAGGTGGCAATGCTGGCAATGCTACCCTTACCAGCATTCCGGGAATTTTCGCTGCGGGTGACGTACAGGATCACATCTATCGCCAAGCGATTACAAGTGCCGGTACAGGCTGCATGGCTGCGCTTGATGCAGAGCGTTACCTGGATGATCTCGGCTGAAAATGAAAAAAGGCAAAGGCGGAACTGGCACTTCAGCTCCGTCCTTATCACCTGAAGACATATCGGCTTTTCGCGATGCTGTGCGAGAAGCCGAACCTTTGCTCACTTCCGGCAAAGTCATGCATGCCCCACGCAAACTTAGCCCTATCCCAAAATCCAGAAAAAATCTGGTAGATCATCCCCAGGCAGATTTGTTGAGTGACCACATTTCCTGGCAATCAGACCAAGAAACAAATTCCGATGCGCCGTTCCTGCGCCAAGGATTGGCAAAAGATATATTAAGAAAATTACGAAAAAACCACTGGGGTATTCAAGCTGAACTGGACTTGCACGGCATGACGAGTGACGAGGCGCGACTGGCTCTGGTAACCTTTCTGACTGAGTGCCTGCAAATGCGCGCTCGTAGTGTGCGCATTATCCACGGCAAGGGTTTAAGTTCAAAAAACCAGGAGCCCATCCTGAAAATAAAAACGCGAAACTGGCTGATGCAAAGAGGAGAAGTATTGGCATTTTGCCATGCAAAACCAGCAGATGGCGGCGGCGGCGCTGTTATTGTTCTGCTTAAAAGTCAAAACAACTGATAAAAATTTCATGAATTTTAGTAACGCTTTCAAAGTCACTCTGTTTGCAACCCTGCTGATCAAACTGATCCTGGCTTACGTCATCCCCATGTCAGGTGACGAAGCCTACTTTATCATCTGGGCAAAAAATCTGGACTTTGGTTATTACGACCATCCTCCTATGGCAGGTTGGTTTCTTTATGGTATGAGTTTTCTGGGAGACTCTGAAGTTATCCTGCGATTGCCAGCCTTACTACTTTCTTCATTGATTGGCATTGGCATTTATCAGCTACTTAAATCCCGGGATGAACCTAAGGCTGCCCTGATAGCCATTTTGTTCCTTATTTCCCCCCTAAACATTATTAATGTTCTGATTACTACAGACACTCCACTCATTTTATTCGCATTTTTATCTGCAGCTTCACTGTATAAAGCATTAGAAAAAGAGCAACTGGGCTGGTATGGACTATCCGGTATTTTTTTCGGTATGGCATTTTTATCAAAATACTTCGCAGTTTTACTGGGCCTTGCCTATTTAACCTATTTTCTTTTTTCCACAAAAAATTGGCATAAATCTCGTGGTTTTGCCCTACTCTATCTGGCTGCCTTGCCTTTCGCACTGATTAATATTTACTGGAACTACACCCACTGCTGGGACAACATTCTATTCAATCTTTATACCCGTAATGAAGGTGAGCAATTTTCATTAAGTAAAATTGCTGCCTATTTAGGTACCCAGATTTATTTAATGACTCCCCCAGTTGTTTACTATTTAGTCAAACACCGATCCAATTTTGTACAAAGTCTCAAAAATGATAATTTAAAGTTGTTCTTTTTTGCCTTCTTCATTCCCATGGCTGCTTTTGCAGCACTTTCCTTAAAAAAACTGATTGGATTACATTGGGTTTTGGCGTTTTACCCATTTTTATATATTCTGCTTTTTCACTATTTATCACGTGCTGAGTTAATTAAAACAGCCAGGTTCGTGGCATGGTTCAGCATTATCCATCTAACCATCATCGCGATCATCTCTGTCATGCCCATGGAAACCTGGAATAAAACCAAGTGGTACGATGGTATTGTTTTCATGTTCAAAACCAATGAAATTGCAGATAAAATCCGGCCGTACGAAAAACAGTTCTTACTTGCCGCCGATGGATATACACCAGCTGCAATTATTTCTTACAGTTATGGAAAAAACTTTTTTGTATTTGGGGAAGGTTCTTACCATGCAAGACAGGATGACATTGTTACCGATTTCCGTCAGTTCAGTGGGCGCAATATTCTGATTGTGAAAAAGTCAGCACCTGAGCTGTCCCAATACGCTCCCTACTTTCAGCAGGTAGAATTCAAGCAATTTACCCTTCGAGGTGCAACCTTTTATTTTGTGCTAGGCTATAACTTCAATTATGAACAATATAAAAGAAAAGTGCTGACACCAATTAAAGATAAATATTATAAAATCCCTGATTATCTGCCCCACACACCCTGTTATTTTTGCGAAAAATATTTCAATGAAGGAGCCAAACCCTGATGGCTACTCTCATCAAACGAGTTTCTGGATGGGGACGTTACCCGGTGCAGTCATGCGAAATGGAGCGTCCAGAGCGTTATGCTGATCTCAAGCCTGCTTCACCCACTCTGATTGCGAGGGGGCAGGGTCGCAGCTATGGAGACGCTGCACTGAGTGAAAATGGGCATGTCATTCTGACTGAACGCGTCAATCGCCTGCTCTCATTTGATGTGGAAAATGGCATTTTACGTGCTGAATCAGGTGTCACGTTAGGTGAAATTCTGAACGCCATTGTGCCTAAAGGATGGTTTCTACCTGTTACCCCTGGAACAAAACATGTGTCACTGGGCGGATGTGTCGCTGCAGATGTTCATGGTAAAAATCACCATCATGATGGTGGTTTTGGGAATCACGTTCTCAGCATCGAGCTGATTAAGGCCGATGGCAGCCGTATTGTATGTTCCCCTGAAAATCATTCTGATGTTTTCTGGGCGACAGTTGGCGGCATGGGCCTGACCGGTATTATTGGTGAAGTCACGATAAAGCTGATCCATATTCACAGTGCGAAAATGATGGTTCGCCATTACAAAACACCTAACCTTGAGCAAATTTTCAAGCTGCTGGAAAATCCCACTGCAGACGACAGTTATACAGTAGCCTGGATTGACAGCCTTGCTATCGGTCGAGAACTGGGTCGCGGTGTGGTCATGTGCGGACACCATGCCAACGACGATGAACTTCCCTTCAGGATTGAAAACCGCTACAACATCAAAACAAGACGCGCACATTCAATCCCGTTCAACTTTCCTGCCTTTGCGCTGAATACATTTAGCATCAGCAAATTCAATGCATTTTATTATCGCCATGAAGGTAAAAAAACAAGACCTTATCTGACAGATTATGATCCCTATTTTTACCCTCTGGACGGGCTAAACAACTGGAATCGCATGTATGGTAAACAAGGGTTTGTACAGTATCAGTGCGTCATTCCGGACAAAACCAGTTTCGAGGGCATCAAAGCCATACTGGAAACATTGACCAATAGCCGCCACCCTTCATTTTTAGCCGTGTTAAAACGTTTAGGCGCTGAAAGCAAAGGGATGCTTTCCTTTGCAATGCCTGGTTACACATTGGCTTTGGATTTACCCATTCGTGATCAAGGGCTGTTTGCGCTGTTGAATCGACTGGACCAAATTGTCATGCAGCATGGTGGACGCGTGTATCTAGCAAAAGACGCACGTCTATCTCCCGAGTCATTTCACACCATGTACCCGCGTTATGAAGAATGGCTTAATGTTAAAACATTAATCGACCCTGAAAATCGATTCCGCTCCAGTCTTTCCCAGCGTTTAAAAATTGGGGAAACCGCATAATGAGTGATACCATTTTGATTCTGGGAGCCACATCCGCTATTGCAAGAGCAACAGCAGCGGCCTTTGCTGCCAAGGGCAATGATTTATATTTGGCTGCACGCGATAATGATGAACTTGAGCGTACGACTGCAGATTTACAGATTCGTTATGGCGTTAAGGTTAGCTACGGATTATTCGATGCTGAAGCGATTGAAACCCACGAACCCTTTTTTCAGGCTGTTGTTCAGGAAATGCATGGTATCAGCGGCGTAGTGCTGGCTTTTGGCTTTCTGGGTGACCAACTGGCGGCACGTGATTTCAAAATCGGGGCTAAAGTCATTGCCAATAATTTCACTGGCGCGGCATCTTTCCTGAGCATATGTGCCAATTACTTTGAGCCGTTGAAATTCGGATTTATAATCGGCATCACTTCCGTGGCAGGTGATAGAGGCCGTCAGAGCAATTATGTATATGGTGCAGCCAAGGGCGCTTTAAGTTTGTTTCTGCAAGGATTGCGTAATAGATTATCCAGCAGTGGCGTGAGAGTAATCACCGTTAAACCAGGATTTGTTGACACTGCCATGACTTTTGGCATGCCGGGATTATTTCTGGTTGCCTCGCCTGAGTACGTGGGTAATCGTATTGTTGGCGCCTTGAACAAATCATCCGATGTCATTTACCTCCCTTGGTTTTGGCGCTACATCATGCTGATCATCAAACACATACCGGAATTCATTTTCAAGCGGATGAAACTGTGAGCGGATTGCAGGCTGAGAAACAAGTTGTAGCGGCATTTGATTTCGACGGCACGATGACTAACCGAGACACCCTTTTCCCATTCCTGTCACATGTGTCTGGGCAATTAAGGTTTTTCCGTAACTTTATCCTGCTTCTGCCTGTATTGGTCGGGTATAAACTAGGCTTAATCAGAAACGACCTAGCCAAAGAACAAGTATTTACGCGTTTTTTTTGGGGCGTGAAAATGGATGCGCTGAAATATAAAGCCGCGCAATTCGCTGCGCAACAATTACCCAACCTGATGCGACCTGAAGCGATGAAACGTTTTGAGTGGCACAAAAAACAAGGTCACCGCTGCATTTTAATCAGTGCATCTCTGGATATCTACCTGCAACCCTGGGCCCTGATCCATGGCTTTGACGCAGTCATATGCTCCAGCCTGGAAGTACGGTCGGATGGATACATATCCGGCAAATTATCCGGTGCCAATTGCTTTGGTATTGAAAAGGCCAAAAGACTGGAAGCACTGATGGGCGACAGAAAGCGTTATATTTTATATGCCTATGGCGACAGTGAGGGAGATAAAGAATTACTATCCATGGCCGACCACGCTTTTTATCGGGAAATGCCCAGTCATTAATAATAATATGAAATCACTATTTGCCTTGTTTCGCCTCATGCGCCCGCATCAATGGGTGAAAAATGCTTTTGTTTTTACCGGGCTATTATTCGGACATGCGTGGCACGATGCAACTCTGATTGAACACGTCATTCTCGTCGCAATCGCTTTTTCTTTCGTCTCCAGCGCCATCTATATCATCAATGACATCATTGACAGGGAACAGGACAGGCATCACCCCAAAAAGAAACACCGACCGCTAGCTGCTGGCACTGTTTCAATAACCAGTGCCCTTCTACTAGCTGTTATTCTGGCGATATCCGCCTTTACCCTTGCCTCACTGGTATCTGCCACCGTACTTTGGATCATTCTCGCCTACGCAATCATGAATACAGCCTATTCGTTCTGGCTTAAACATGTTGTGATTCTGGATATTTTCATCATTGCTACCGGCTTCATGTTACGCATTCTTGCCGGAACACTTGGCGTAGGCATCCCCCCATCA
The DNA here is from genome assembly GCA_043759595.1 of Sulfurirhabdus sp. Lineage (GTDB taxonomy): Bacteria > Pseudomonadota > Gammaproteobacteria > Burkholderiales > SMCO01 > Sulfurirhabdus. Next base: position 18,672 of record JAYVLG010000157.1, read on the forward strand.
CAATGGCTCCTGCTATGTGGTTTAATGGTGACGCTTTTCCTGGGCTTTGCCAAACGACGGGCAGAAATCCATACACTGGCAGAAGATAAAAGTACTCACCGAAAAGTATTACAACATTACAGCCCGGTTCTGCTGGACAATATGATTGGTATTACCGCCGCCGGTTTGATCATGAGCTACAGCTTGTATACCATGAGCCCCGATACCATACATATACATGGCACCCATAACCTGATTTACACCGTACCATTCGTGATGTATGGCATATTCCGCTACATTTATCTGTTACACCACCAAAGCAAGGGGGGCGACCCCTCCCATGACCTTGTCCGCGATCCCCATTTATTGATAGTGGTCATCGCATGGCTGACCACAACCATCCTGCTGATTTCCTAGATGACGAATCATTCGTCTGAATCGCTCCTTACCGGATGGCGTCTCCGCGCACTGATCCTGATTGTATTAATGAGCGTTGGTGGTTATTTGATTTTTACCCTATGGGGAGGCTGGCAGGACGTTCTGGCCGCGATAGAGAAAGTAGGCCTGATTGGCATAGGCATCGCCCTTATCCTTTCGCTGATTAATTATGGGTTACGCTTTATACGTTGGCAGAAATTTCTGTCAGTGTTAGGACATCATATTCATTGGGCGCCCAGCTTCCATATCTACATCGCGGGATTTGGCTTGACCATTCTTCCCGGCAAGGCGGGTGAAGCAATCCGTAGCGTATTTCTTAAAAGGTATGGCGTCTCCTACCCGGAAAGCCTGGCAGCCTTTTTCTCTGAACATTTCTCAAACTTGATCAGTATGTTAATACTGGTTTCAATTGGGCTATGGGTATACCCACAAGCGCAACCGCTCGTTGTGGCGCTTACCATCGCCATCCTCATCGGGCTGGGTTTATTGCAACAGACTACATTACTAAAATATCTAAAATCTGCTGCAAAAAACCGTCTGCCTGTCCGACCAGGAAAACTGGTCAGCTCCACCATTGAAATCGTTCTGCATTCAGGTCGATGCTTTAAACTACCTATGTTAACGATGGGTATTGTATTCGGACTTATTGCATGGGGATCCGAAGGGGTTGCTTTTTATTACATCCTTTCACTGTTAGAAAATAATATATCGCTTCAAACCGCGCTATTTATTTACGCCTTTTCAATGCTGATTGGCGCATTGAGCTTTTTGCCCGGCGGATTAGGCGGCGCAGAAGCCACTATGCTTGCCCTGTTAATGCTAAACCACGTAGAACAACCCCAAGCCGTTGCTGCCACCTTGATCATCAGGCTGGCAACACTTTGGTTTGCCGTCATACTTGGCATCATCGCTCTGGCTATGCCCGTGCGGGAACAGGCAAAATAATGCTATACTTCGCCGCATTGTCATAATCAGCGCATCACCAATTTTCAATGACCTTTCAAACTCTTTCACGACGCTACCTGTTTTGGGTATTTTTAGCCTTTACGCTGATATGGTTCAGCAACCTCGATTACCGCAATCTGGTTCGACCTGATGAAGGCCGTTACGCAGAAATTCCGAGGGAAATGTCAGTCACTGGTGACTGGAAAACACCCCGCCTGAACGGAATCAAATACTTTGAAAAACCTGCCTTACAGTATTGGGCTACTGCGGCTGCATACGATCTGTTCGGAGAGCATCATTGGACAGCACGTTTATGGAGTGCGTTGACTGGATTTATAGGGGTGATTTTCGCTTTCTATGCTGGCAGCAGGCTTTTTGGCAAGGAAGCCGGTCTCTATAGTGCACTGGTCCTGGGAAGTAGTCTGCTTTATGCGATGATTGGGCACATCATCACACTGGATATGGGTGTCAGTTTTTTCATGGGCGCAGGATTAATGGCTTTTCTGCTAGCCCAGCATTCATCTGCAACCCCGCGTGAAAACAAAATCTGGATGCTGGTGACCTGGGCTGCACTGGCTTTATCAATTTTAAGCAAAGGATTAATTGGCGGCGTATTGCCGGGTGCTGTGCTGGTTTTATACACTTTGATTCAGCGAGACTTTGCCTTATGGAAACGCCTGCATCTGGTAAGCGGATTATTGCTTTTCCTTGCTCTTACCGCCCCCTGGTTTATCGCAGTGTCACTCGCCAACCCCGAGTTTTTTCACTTTTTCTTTATTCACGAACATTTTGAACGGTTCCTGACCAAGGTACATAACCGGTTCCATCCTTGGTACACATTTATTCCTATTTTGCTCTTAGGCATACTTCCCTGGCTTGTGATGCTTTTTGACAGCCTCGCTCACGCCTGGAAAAAAACTGACACAAATAAAAACACCTTCCAGCCCAAACGGTTTTTGCTGATATGGTCGGTTTTTATTTTTGTATTTTTCTCCGTATCCAGTTCAAAATTGCCATCTTATATACTGCCGATTTTTCCCGCACTGGCATTGCTGATTGGTGAAAGACTTACACAGATCAAGAGCCGAACTCTCTTTTGGCAAATAATGCCCATTGCTGTTCTGGCTTCTGCAGGCTTGGTTTTAATACCCAAGGTCATCAGTTTTGCCAGTGACGAAGTGCCAGTAGCACTCTATCAGAATTATATAACCTGGCTGTACCCCGCAGCGGCAATCTGGCTTATGGGATCGCTCATCAGCTTATACTTAAGTTATCGAGAACGTGTCCGTGGTGCAATTTTAGCCCTGGCCTTCAGCAGTCTTATTGCTGGTCAACTTGCTTTGGCTGGTCATGATAGTCTTTCACCAGCCAGTTCGGCTTACCATCTTGCCCAGGAAATCAAACCTTATTTAAAGCCAGACGTGCCTTTTTACAGTGTCAATATGTATGAACAAACTCTGCCATTTTATATAAAACGCACCGTCACTCTGGTTGAATATCAAGATGAAATGGCTTTTGGTATTGAACAAGAGCCAGACAAATGGATTCCCCTTATCAGTACATTCGAAGAAATCTGGCGCAAGCAGCCCTATGCATTGGCTATCATGAAACCTGAAACCTTCAGCAGGCTGAAGGCCGATAATTTACCCATGCAGGTTATCGCAAAAGACACTCGCAGGATTATTGTAAAAACACCATGAATATACTCACCTTCGGCATTATTTTATCCGGTGTTTTACTCAATGCGATGGCCCAGTTGCTGCTTAAAGCTGGAACCAATGCAATAGGTCATTTTGAATTCAGCAGAGACAATATCATCCCGATCGGTTTTAAACTGGCTACAGAACCTCACATAGCAGGCGGCCTCGCATGTTACGTGATTAGTGTCGTAGTCTGGATAATGGCACTGTCACGGGTTGAAGTCAGCATCGCCTACCCCATGCTTTCCATCGGGTATGTAGTCAACGCCCTTGCCGCATGGTATCTTTTCGGCGAAGCTGTCACCATTAGCCGGATAGTGGGTATCGGCATTATTATTGTTGGCGTATACGTTGTTTCCAGAAGCTGAAAAAAACTGTTATGAGCTACTTACCTTTTACGCGCCCGACCATTGATGAAGACACGATTCAGGGTGTAGTCGATGTTCTGCGCTCTGGCTGGATTACCAGCGGTCCTAAAGTCAAAGAATTTGAAGCAGCGCTGTCGGACTATTTCGGCGGTCGAACCGTACGCGCTTTCAGTTCTGGTACTGCAACACTTGAAGTCGCATTGCAGTTATGTGGCATTGGTCCGGGTGATGAAGTCATCACCACCCCTTTGTCCTGGGTCGCCACTGCGAACGTTATTCTGCATGTGGGGGCCAAACCTGTTTTTGTCGATGTTGATCCTGTCACACGCAACATCGATTTAAATCTCATCGAATCCGCTATCACCCCCCACACTAAAGCCATTATCCCGGTTGATTTGGCTGGGCTGCCGGTGGATCGGGACCGCTTGTATGCTGTCGCAAATAAACACAATTTACGTGTTATTGAAGATGCAGCCCAATCCATGGGCTCAACGTGGCAAGGCAAAAAAATCGGCTCTATTGGCGACCTGATTTCTTTCAGTTTTCATGCAAACAAAAACATGACTACCGGAGAAGGAGGTTGTCTGGTGCTATCCAGCGATGCACAAATCCCCCTGACAGAAAAATTGCGTTTGCAGGGGGTCGTGAGATCACCCGATGGCACTATGGAAGTGGATGTTGCAGGCGGCAAATCCAACCTGACTGATATCGCTGCCCGCATCGGGCTTGGCCAGTTGCCACAAGTAGATCGTTTTAATGCACGTAGACGAGAACTGGTAAAACACTACTTCACACAATTTGACAGAAGTCTGGGGTGCGAACTCCCAATCGAAGAATATAGCGACGGCAACTGGCACATGTTCCAGATTTTGCTGCCACTAGACAAGCTCTCTATCAGTCGCGGCGAATTCATTGAACAGATGAAGCAGCGAGAGATAGCCGCTGGCGTGCATTATCCCCCTATTCATCTTTTCAGTTTATACCGGAGCATGGGTTTCAAGGAAGGTGATTTCCCCCACGCCGAACGGATTGGAGAAAAAACGGTCACACTTCCATTGTTCCCAACCATGACGATTGAAGATGTAGAACGCGTCTGTGCTGCTATAAAAGAGATTATCACGCACTCAAAAATATGAGGACCAGCGTTCAAAAACGGTAAAATACCCTTATGAATACACCTGAATTATCCGTCATCATCCCGGTTTACAACGAAGAAGAAGGTCTGGCGACTTTATTTGCACGACTTTATCCGGCACTCGACCAGCTTAAAATCAACTACGAGATCATTTTTATCAATGATGGCAGCCGAGACCGTTCCCCCGCAATCCTCCGCGAGCAGTTTCAAGCGCGGCCAGATGTCACCAGAGTCGTCCTGTTCAATGGAAATTTCGGCCAGCACATGGCGATTATGGCCGGCTTCGAACAAAGCAGAGGCAAACGTGTTGTGACACTGGATGCTGACCTGCAAAACCCGCCAGAAGAAATAGGCAAACTGCTCGCAAAAATGGACGAAGGTTACGATTATATCGGCAGTATTCGAAACCAGCGCCAGGACAGCTGGTGGCGGCATGTAGCTTCAAAAGCCATGAACTCGCTGCGCGAACGGATTACCCGCATCAAAATGACCGACCAGGGCTGCATGTTGCGCGCCTATGACCGGAATATTATCGATGCCATAAACAGTTGCAAGGAAGTAAATACCTTTATTCCGGCCCTCGCCTACACATTTTCAAAAAATCCAGCTGAAGTTGTCGTGGAACACGAAGAACGAGCAGTGGGAGAATCCAAATATTCCCTCTACAGCCTGATTCGACTCAACTTCGACCTGATGACAGGCTTTTCTCTGATTCCGCTGCAATTATTTTCTTTTTTCGGCATCATTATCTCTATCCTGTCAGCGTTTTTCGTGGTTTTCCTGGTTATACGCCGGTTGATTATCGGTCCGGAAGCAGAAGGCGTGTTTACGTTATTTGCCATCACCTTTTTGCTTATAGGTATTATCTTATTCGGCATTGGCTTGCTGGGTGAGTACGTAGGGCGTGTTTACCAGCAGGTAAGACACAGGCCAAGGTATCTGGTAGAAGCCATTCTGGAAAAAACAGAATGACCAGTGCCGTAGTTTTTGCCTATCACAATGTGGGCGTTCGCTGCCTCTCCGTGTTATTGGCCCACGGCGTCAAAATTCCACTGGTAGTGAGTCATACTGACAACCCCAATGAAAATATCTGGTTTGACAGTGTTGCTAAACTTGCAAAAGAACATGGTATCCCCGTCATTACGCCGGACGATCCCAATCTGCCAGAAACAATCAATCGAATTTCAGCTTTAAAACCGGATTTCCTGTTTTCTTTTTATTACAGAAACATGTTGAAAGCAGACATATTAAACATCCCGAAACTGGGTGCGCTTAACATGCATGGCTCTTTGCTGCCCAAATACCGTGGGCGCGTGCCAGTTAACTGGGCCCTCATCAAAGGGGAAACAGAAACCGGCTCTACCCTGCATTACATGACAGAAAAACCTGACAACGGTGCAATTGTCGACCAGCAGGCTGTACCCATTCTGCCGAACGATACGGCCATGGAAGTTTTTCACAAAGTCACCTGCGCAGCTGAAATCGCGCTAAACCGCTGTTTACCTGATTTAATCAGGGGTTCAGCCAAATCTACTGAGCAAGATTTAAGTAAAGGCGCATATTTTAGCGGGAGACGCCCGGAAGATGGTAAAATTGACTGGTTTAATGATGCGACTGCCATCCACAATCTGATTCGTGCTGTTGCGCCACCCTACCCCGGCGCCTACACTACGTTATCAGGAAAACCTATGCGCATCTTGCGCAGCATGGTAGAACCTCAGCGTAACGCACAATATACAGTACCTTTTTTCTACTGTGTGGATGGAAAATGTTTTGCGGAATGCGGGAACGGCAGCGTTTTACGCATTCTTGAATTTGAGCTTGATGGGGCATCCCATAATGCTGCCGACTTTATTGCACAATATGGTGCAACACCGCAGCCTTTAGGCAGTTAATTGGGAATTAATTTAATTTTGAACAACAAGTTGTCCGGAAGGAAAGCGTAATGAAAAAAGTTCTGATTCTTGGTGTAAACGGATTTATCGGTCACCACTTAAGCAAGCGCATCATGGAAACGACAGACTGGGAAGTCTATGGTATGGACATGATGAGTGATCGGGTCACCGAATTAATGACCAATCCGCGCTTTCATTTCTTCGAAGGTGATATCACCATCAATAAAGAGTGGATCGAATACCATGTTCGCAAATGTGACGTTGTGCTGCCACTGGTTGCAATCGCCACCCCGGCTACCTACGTTAAAGAACCCCTGAAAGTATTTGAGCTGGATTTCGAAGCCAACCTGCCTATCGTCCGCCATTGCGTCAAATACAACAAGCGCATCCTGTTCCCTTCTACGTCCGAAGTTTATGGCATGTGCAGCGATGCAGAATTTGATCCGGATAATTCAGATCTGGTATTAGGCCCGATCAACAAACCGCGC
>JAYVLG010000158.1:0-70090 GCA_043759595.1 Sulfurirhabdus sp.
TCACAACCGAGAAAGCATCGCACAAGGTTAAGAACGGTGAAACCATTTACAGCATCGCACGGCGCTACAATGTCACAACTGCACAGCTTAAGACATGGAATCATCTGAAAACAAATCATATTACCCATGGCCAAACATTAGCTGTGCAACGTAATGCTCCAGTTCAGGCTGTTGAAATAAAAACCGCCTCAACATCAGAAAAGTTGAATACAGCCAAAGCCAAAAACAGCAATGGTAAACGTACCATGTACACCGTACGTCGCGGCGACACCCTTCACAGCATTGCAAGCCGCTTCAATGTCGCGATCAACGATATACAACGGTGGAACAGGCTCACACAAAAAAATTCACTTAGGCCTGGCCAGAAAGTGACCGTTTATCTGTAAAATCAAGTAGCAGTCACTGTTTGACATATAAGTGACAACGCACAGTTTGCGTTGCACTGATTCGTGTTTCTTCCGGATAGACTTCCTGACAAACCGGCATCACATGCTGACAGCGCGGATGAAAATGGCAACCTGGTGGCGGATTTGACGGTGAAGGCAAATCCCCCTGAAGCCTGATTATTTTCCTGCCCTCATCCTGATCTATTACCGGCACAGCAGAAAGCAAAGCCTGGCTATAGGGGTGCAATGGCTGTTTCATCACCTCACCAACACTTCCCTGTTCGACTATCCTCCCCAAATACATGACGGCTACGTCATAGGCCAGGTATTCCACTACGGACAGGTTATGGGTAATAAAGAGATAGGTTAAACCTAATTCAGCCTGCAACTTTTTCAACAGATTAAGAATTTGCGCCTGTACCGAAACATCCAATGCACTTGTGGGTTCATCACACACAATCAACTTTGGGTTCACTGCCAATGCACGGGCAATGGCAATCCGCTGCCGTTGCCCACCGGAAAATTCGTGAGGATAGCGATATTTTATTTGAGCAGACAATCCCACTTGCTGCAAAATTGAATCAATACGATCCTGCCGCTGTCTGGGCGTATCGCCTATCGCCAACGCAACCATACCTTCTTCAATAATATCGGCGATCATCATGCGCGGATCCAGTGATGCGTAAGGATCCTGAAAGATAATCTGAAAATCCGCACGACGCGCACGAAGCGCTGCAGGGTCCAGGGTAGTCAGTTCTGAACCGGCGAATCGTACACTTCCCGCAGTAGGAGGGATCAACTGCAGAATCCCTTTCCCCACGGTGGTTTTGCCGCAGCCTGATTCGCCCACCAATGCCAGAGTACGTCCTGTGTTAATTATCAGGGATACATCATCTACCGCTTTAACTGCCCCCACCAGGCGCCTGAATATCCCTTTATGAATAGGAAAGTGTACTTTTAATCCAGAAACCTCAAGTAATTGATCAGTTGAAGTGCTTTTGCTTTCTGAAGCCGATTTTTCTGCTGGCTGGATAACAGGGGGCCTTTCTTCGCCAGCATTTGCCTTTTCAGCCAGATGACAACGTACAGAATGACCATGTCCCAACTCCGTCCATTCTGGGCGGGTGCTATGGCAGAGTTCCCAGGCATAGTCACATCGCAATGCAAAACGGCATCCAACAAACTCCTGAGTAAGCGGGGGTACCGAACCTTTGATAATAGCTAAACTCTGCTCGCGTTTTTCCCTGCCAGGCAAAGATGCAAACAGCTTTCGGGAATAGGGATGAAAAGGAGTAGAAAAGAATTGCACCTTGGGTGCCAATTCCACAATTTCACCAGCATACATGACAGCAACTTGATGGGCCATTTCTGAAACCACACCCAGATCATGTGTAATCAGCAAAATAGACATATTGCGCTGCTGTTGAAGCTCTTTCAGCAAATCCAGCACCTGAGCTTGAATAGTCACATCCAGAGCGGTTGTCGGTTCATCTGCAATAAGCAAATCAGGCTCTCCGGCCAATGCCATGGCAATCATGACACGCTGTTTCATCCCACCCGACATCTGGAAAGGAAATTCGCCATAGCGCCGGGATTCATCCGGGATACCTACAGCGCGCAACAATTCCAACACTCGGTTTCGCGCAGCTACCCCCCTCAACGAGGTATGGCAAAAAAGTGACTCTTCTATTTGCCTGCCGACTGACATAACAGGATTGAGACTGGTCATAGGCTCCTGGAAAATCATGGAGATACGCTTGCCGCGCACTGCTCTCATGGCCACTTCCGGCAGAGCCAGTAAATCCTGCCCTTCCAGATTAATGGAGCCGGATTGAATACGTCCCGCATCCGGTAACAAACGCATGATAGAAAGCGCCGTCATGGATTTCCCGCAGCCGGATTCCCCTAGCAAGGCAAAGGTCTCATTTCGACCAATAGCAAAACTCACACCGTCTACCGCCCGAACATTTGCCTTACCTGAAGCAAGCCAGGTTTTTAAATTCTCAATTTGTAATATAGGTTGGCTCATGAACTGAACATCATTTTCTTCGCGGATCGAATGCTTCTTGCACCGAGTCCGAGAACAAGTTAGCCGAAAGCACCAGCACAAACATCAGCACAAATGCAGATGAGAGTTGCCACCAAACCATAGGCTCTCGTGCCATTTCCAGCCGTGCACCATTTATCATGTTACCCCAGCTTTGCATGGTAGGATCGACACCTACCCCCACATAAGACAAAACAGCCTCAGCCAGTACCAACCCGCTAAAGTCCATGACCACCGTAATCATGATGATATGCATGACGTTAGGCAGAATGTGCCTTGTAATAATACGCCAGTGTCCCACACCAAAAGCTGTCGCAGCCTGAATAAATTCCATCTCACACAGCTTCAGTGTTTCACCCCGCAAAAGTCGACAAAGACCTGTCCAGCTGGTGATACCGAGAATGATACATAGAAACAGCAAGCGTATATCTGCACGCGCAGCAACCGTATCAAACAAATCAGGGTTGCGGTCTATGTAACCTTGCAGAATCAATACGGATGCGGCAATCAGCAAGACCCCGGGAATTGAACTCAGGGTGGTGTAGATATACTGAATGACGTCATCCACCCATCCACGAAAATACCCAGCCATGATCCCTAAAAACAAAGCAAAAGGCAGCATCACCAGCGTTGTCAACATGCCTATCATCAAACCAGTGCGAATACTTTTCAATGATTGGTAAAAAACATCCAGACCAACCTTATCCGTTCCAAAAATATGATATTTAACACTCAGATCAGATGCTGCAAAACCCAGCAGAATGATCATGCTGAATGTCACCAATACAGTCATCCAGGGAACATCTTCTTCACCCGATCGAATCAGTCTCCAAGCAGCCCCCAGTGAACAGTTTTTGCGTCTGGCAAGCCATAGAATCAAGACATAAAAGGTAACGGCCAGCACTGCAACTCCTTTTACCATAGAGACGAGAACAGTACGCATAACGTCATATGCAAGATTTTTTTCATTATCCCCAAGATGGGCACCCCCATATTTCAATCGAGGATAATCCCGCACTTGTCGGCCATCTGCCTGCACAAATGTTTCTTTCGCATACAATCTGGTGGCAAAGGGAGCAGAGTAGGTTTTCTCTACTCTTTCCTTAAGCGGTTTAGCTATCACATCCAGCAAACTTAAAACTTCAGTCGAATAATACTTGCCCGATTCACCGGTTTGATTCAGCATTTGCGGTCTAAAATGAATTGAATCCAATAGACCTATGAAAAGGTAAGTACTCAAAATCACCAATGCAGCCATACCACTTTTACTGTTAGCCACCCGGCGCCAGGGTGCGAGCAGATGTTCCCGTCCCCGAATTTTGAATGCAAATAACACTGCCACTGCCATTAACAGATAGATCAGCGCATCAGTCCAAAGAATCACCAGTTTGAACGTCATTCCAGCCTCACCCTTGGATCTACTAACGTATATGAAATATCCGTTAACGCCAGACCAACGATATACAAAACAGAGCCAAGGAACACCATGGCATGCACAATGGCAAAATCCTGTGAATTAATGGCATCAATGGTATAGCTGCCTAATCCAGGAATGCCAAAAAACGACTCCAGTATCAATGCCCCCATGAATAACAAAGGAATGACCACCACAGCACCCGTCAAAATTGGAATCATGCCATTTTTCAAAACATGGCTGAAAAGCACACGAATCTCGGAAAGCCCCTTGGCGCGTGCGGTGCGTACATAGTCTCTGCCAATTTCTTCCAGAAAGAATGTTCGATACAATCTCGAGCCGCTACCAATTCCACTCAAAATGCTAACCACCACCGGAAGCATGATAAATTTCAGCGCATCCAAACCCGGGCCAAATCCTGAAATTGGTAGCAGATGCCAAAGCTTGCTAATCAGGAATTGGCCCGTAATGTAATAAAACAAGCTGGAAATAGACATCAATGCCACACACAGCACCACACCCCAAAAATCCAGATAAGTTGCCCTGAAAAAAACCATTAACAAGGCAAAAGTAATATTTGCTAAAATACCAATTACAAATACAGGCAGGGCAATTGCAAGACTAGGCCACATCCGGTTTTGAATTTCATTGCCGATATTACGTCCGTCATCAGATACACCAAACTGAAATGCAAACATCCTCACCGATTTTTCAAAGAAAATAGTGTCCGTAAATTGATCAGATCCTGATTTTTTGTCATTCAAAAACAAAGGTTTGTCATAGCCATGCTCATGCTTCCATTTCCCCATTGCTTCCGGTGTAACGTGCTTGATACCCAAATGAATGCGCGCCATGTCATCCGGCGTATTCACAACAAAAAACAGGCTGAAAGTCAGCAAATTAACGCCAACTAAAATAGGAATAGCGTAAAGAATACGACGAATAATATAACCGATCATCGCGCCACCATTTTTTCTCGACGCCGATAGGCAATTACAGCAGGAATAATTGCAACAAACAGCAGCAAAAACATTCCAGCCAGGGGCCACAATACCGGCTGATTCCACTCACGCTGCTTCTGACTTCGCAACTTTGCATCAATCCGCTCATACTTCAGACCATTATTTGCCATGTGATTAGGTTTCACGTTATGCATCCATGCATGATAAAGCCCGTATTCCTTCGGATGATATCCCCACAACCAGGGAGCATCATAACGAGCAATTTTTAACATTTCATCAATAATGGACTGTCTTGTTGCCCCGTTTTCCATCGTTTTCATTTGCTCGAAAAGCCGGTTGTATTCAGGGTTATTATAATTTGCGGAATTTTCCCCTTCCTTTCCCACTCGGCTGTTCGGTCCATGCAATAAGAACATGAAATTCTCCGGATCGGGGTAATCTGCATTCCAGCCCCAATAAAAAATCTGTGCATTGCCACTGCGAATTTTGTCCTGGAACCGGTTATAGTCCGTACTGCGAATTTGTAATTGCAAGTTCAGTTTCATGAACTGTTTGCGTAACCAGTCCAGCCGCGCCTTGAAATCCGGCCCGCTACCTGTGGTATCCAGATTCAATAAGAGGGGTTTGCCAGTTTTAGCATCTCTGCCATCCGCATACCCCGCCTCCTTCAACAAACGCTTAGCTTCTTCAATAGATTTACGCTTTGGGGCACCATCTACCCAATCATAACCATATGGGTTTATACCCTCTTTACCCGCCTTGTAGCCAAATATGCCTGGAGGAATCAAGCTTTGAGCCGGAATACCACGACCATTAGCAAAAATAGAAACAAATTCTTCATAATCCACTGCGATCGAAATAGCTTGCCGAAGTTTTCTTGCTTGATCACTGGCACCGCCAACCACAGAATCCAGCATATTAAAGCCCATATAATTGGTAGAAGTGGATACAGAAGTTAACAACCGGATATCTTTCTTTTTCATGCTGTCTGTAACAGTTGGCTCCCCCTGTGCAGTCACCACGACAGCCTGATCAAAGCTGTCAGAGCTAATCCCGGATAAATCGTAATAGCCTTGCAAAAACTTGTTCCAGTAAGGAATGCTTTCTTTTTCCAGACTGAATACCACTTTGTCAATAAACGGCATCGGCTTGCCAGCATCCTGAAGCAGACCTGCTGCTTCATCTCCTGGCTCACCTTCCACAGGGTAGCGCTCACCATGGAAATTGGGATTGCGTTCCAGCACCATCTGCCTGTTTGGGTTATTCACGGTCAGCATATAAGGCCCTGTACCAATCGGATACCAGTCCAGGCTGAAATTTTTCTCTACCATCCCGGGTTGGGAATAGAAACGATCTGCCTCCTCAGGCACAGGCGCAAAAAACGGCATAGCCAGCCAATATGCCATTTGAGGATATTTGCCCTTTATTTTGAGACGGTAAGTATAGCGATCGACTACTTCGACGCCTTCAAGCGGATATCGGGAAAGATCCAGATAAACATGACGACCTTCTGTGGCTACCAGTTCATCTTGTGCCTTTTGCAAAGTCACTGCGTAGGCTTTAAGACCTAAAATATAATCACTCATCACGCCAAAAATGGGTGAATGCAGTTTTGGATGAGCTAATCGTTTTATTTCATGGACGAAATCTTCCGCAACCAACTCTCGACTGCCTGTCTGTTTAAAATCAGATAGCACCTGATAATGCGCCAGATCTTTTGCTGCCATGCCTTGATAAACTAATTTACCATTTTGGTCACGCGCAAACGCCGGATGAGGCTGATATAAAACCCCAGGACGTATATGGATTTCATAAACGCTACTTTCTATCGTTGAATCATCAGCCGTGTCTGGCAGACGATTACCCTGCTTATCAAAATAAGCCAATTGAGGCATTTCTGCCGCACCAAATGGAATCAACGTATAGGGACGTTTCAGATAATGATATTGAAGTGGCGGTTCATAAATCTGGGCAATAATCGCCAATTCATTAGCACTATAGGATTGTGCCGGATCAAGATGCTTGGGTCGTTCCGTAAAAGAAGAATACAGAATGTTTTTTCCGTCATCAGAATCAGGATAGGGATTATTCCAGGGAGTCAAATTGCAGGCTGCCAAAAACAGGGGCAACAGAAAAACAAACAGGTCTTTTAACGAGGGCAGTGTCATTGGATTCACAGTTTACCGTAAACCGGTTACAGCCGTCATCTCAATCTCCCGCATTCAACACGGAAAGCTGAATTACCACAATTTGATATAATAACTATAATGAATAAAACTACATTTAAAGGAACATCAATGGGATTTATGTCGAACAAACGTGTACTGATCACCGGACTAATCAGCAACCGATCGATCGCTTACGGTATTGCAACGGCCATGAAAAGAGAAGGTGCCGAGCTTGCCTTCACCTATCAAGGCGACCGAGTAAAAGATCGTGTCATTGAATTGGCAAATGAGTTTGACACCCAATTGATTTTTCCTTGCGATGTGGGCAGCGACGCAGAAATTGACCAGCTATTTATTGAATTAGGTAAACACTGGGATGGGCTTGATTCAATCGTTCATTCAGTGGCATTTGTACCAAAAGTTGCCTTGTCTGGTGAATATATCGACAACGTTACTCGGGAAAACTTTCGTATTGCCCACGACATCAGTTCCTACAGCTTTACTGCCTTGGCAAAAGCGGCGCTCCCCATGATGGAAGGCCGAAATGCTTCGCTGCTGACATTGACTTATTTAGGTTCCGTTCGTGCCATACCTCACTACAACGTCATGGGATTAGCCAAAGCCAGTCTGGAGTCCAGCGTACTTTACCTGGCGCAAAGTCTCGGTTCCAGAAACATTCGTGTCAATGCCATATCAGCGGGCCCCATTAAAACGCTTGCGGCAAGTGGCATAACGGATTTTAGCAAGATTTTCGATTTTGTTGAAAAAAATGCACCATTACACCGCAACGTGACTATTGAAGAAGTAGGTAACACCGCAGCATTTCTCTGCAGCGATCTTGCCAGTGGTATCACAGGAGAAATTACTTATGTTGATGCCGGCTTCAATTCTTCCGTAGGCGGCATATAATTAGCCGAGTGAGTATAGCCAGATACTACAAGCAACCAGTGTTAAATAGCGACTGGCAGGAATTACACAAAACAATCACTCCCGCATTAAAACCAGGTCAGGAACAAGGTGTATAAACCTTGTTCCTGAATGCTGATTAGCGTTCAGCTTTAGCCAGCTTTTCCTTCATTACCTTGATTTCAGACTGTTTCTTCAGTGAAGACAGATAAACAGCTGTTTGCTCAGAAGCGACAAGCTCAGACAACCCTTGTGCGTAGGCTTTCCTTTTTGCTTCATCAATACTAGCTGCATCCGTTACTTTCGATATTTTCAGCAAAGTAAATCCACCCAGTGCATTCTCAACGCCAGCATAAGCCGGTAACTTATGGGCATCTGCTTTAAACACCTGAATTAAAGCAGCTTCATCCAGGCCTTGCGCATTTTGACGCGTAATCGTTTTGGAAGCGTCCCAGGTCAAGTCAACCGCTTTACCCTGCTTTAACTGCGCAAGCATTGCTTCTCCCTGTTGTTTAGCCATAATAGCCGCTTGTTCCTTTTGCAAGCGCTCTGCAATACCAGAACTCACTTGCTCAAATGGCTTGGTACTAGGCGCTTTATGATCAATCACCCGGGCAGAAACCAAGGTGTTGGAAGCCACTTCGACTGCTTCAGTATTACGCTTATTATTCAAGGATTCATCAGAAAACAGCGCTTGCAATATCTTCTCGTTATTTAAGCTTGCACCATCACCGCTAGTCCTGCTCACCCAACCACTGGTCTGAACAGTCAGCTTCATTGCATCCGCTGCAGGCTTTAAACTATCACCTTGTTCATATACCATATTGCTGAAATTATCAGCCACTTCTGCAAATCTTTTGCTGGCTTTCTGTTTTTTCAATTCAGAAACTATTTCACCTTTCACTTCCTCAAGCATGCGGGATTTAGCAGGTTTAATAGCTGTGAGCTTAATGATGTGCAATCCGAAGTCAGATGTTACCGGACCTTTGATCTCACCAACAGTCATCTTGTATGCAGCATCTTCAAATGGTTTAACCATTGCGCCTCGACCAAACATACCCAGATCCCCGCCCTGTGCAGCAGAACCTGAATCTTGCGAATACTTTTTAGCTAACTCTGCAAAATCAGCAGGGTGACTTTTAACTTCATTCAGCACCTGATTCGCTTTCTCGATTGCAGCAGTTTTTTCAGCAGCAGTCGCATTGGGAGAAACATTAATCAAAATATGTGAAGCCTGGCGCTCTTCAGCTGTCTGATACTGCTTTGAATGAGATAAATAATAGTTCTTCACTTCCTCATCGCTCACTTGCATTTGAGGTAGCAGTGCGTCAACAGAAAGTACAACATATTCTGCCCTCACCTGTTCAGGTACTTTAAAATCTGCAAGGTGGCTATCGTAATAGGATTTAACGGCAGCAGGCTCAATCTGTATTTTGGATAAAAATTGTGCGGGCTTTAAAACCTGTACGCTGGCTTCACGCTGCTGCTCGCTGGCTTTCATCACAGCTTCCACCACTGTATGAGACATAAACTGACTTGCGGTCAAACCACCCACAAGTTGCTGGCTCATCAACTCCTGCCTGACGCGAGATTCGAACATGGCGGATGTCATATTCTGGTTACGCAACAACGCATCATAACGTGATTTCTGGAACTGGCCATCTTGCTGAAAAGCAGGAATTTGCGCAATAACACTAGCCAGTTGAGCATCAGTGATTGCCACGCCAATCTTGCTTGCCTCCTGCACGAGCAAGTGTTGATTTATGAGGTTATCAAGGACAGATTGCCTTACCTCAGGGCTATCCAGCAGCGCAGGGTCAAAACTCCCACCCAACTTGGTACGCAACCGTTCCTGCTGGTCTTTCAGTGCCTGAGTAAACTCCTGAGATAATATTTTTTGACCATTTACAGAAGCAACCACATCTGCCTCACCCTTGTTATGGATATAGGAATCAACACCCCACAACGCAAAAGGAACAATGATCAGTGCAAGAATGATTTTAGCGAAAATTCCCTGGGCACGGTCACGTATAGCTTCCAGCATATTTATTTACCTGAATTAGATCAAATACCGAAGAGTAAAGGGTTATTCACGATGAGTAAAGAGGACAACGCTCAAAAACCGACTGCAAAGAGGAAAACTACTGAAAATGAGCTGAAAATGAAAAAAGGATGAACCAAGGTTCATCCTTTTAAATTGGCGGAGTGGACGGGACTCGAACCCGCGACCTCAGCCGTGACAGGGCTGCATTCTAACCAACTGAACTACCACTCCAAAAACTAAAATCTTATGGTGGGTGCTGAGGGGCTCGAACCCCCGACATTCGCCTTGTAAGGGCGACGCTCTACCAGCTGAGCTAAGCACCCGTCTTGTTAAGATGTCTTGCTATTTACAATTCATCTTCAACCAAAGAGGCGCTAGTTTACACTATCTTTTAGCGCTTTACCAGCACGAAATTTAGGTATTTTTGCTGCCTTGATTTTAATGGTCGCTCCGGTACGCGGATTCCGACCATTTCGGGCAGCCCGCTTCCCAACGTAAAACGTTCCAAAACCAACCAGTGTAACCATCTCACCTTTTTTCATTGCACCTTTAACGGCTGTAATAGTAGCGTCAAGAGCACGGCCTGCAGCAGCTTTAGAAACATCAGCTTGTTTTGCAATTTGATCGATTAATTCAGATTTGTTCACGTTGAGTCCCCTTTCTACAAAAATTGTAAATACAGGAAATGCCTGCAATCCGCTTTATATCAAGCCGCAAAACACTGTGTCAAGCGATTTACGGAAAATAAATACATGCTTAAAACTTCAAAGAAAGATAAATCGTTATAACACAATTAGATATATAGCATCTTCCACATTAGTATCAAACACCATGCATTACCTACTTCACAACTAATATTTCATGAAAATAGTGATAGTATGGCCTCGCAGCCAATTTTTATTTTTATCTTCGTCATGCTAAAACTAAAAAGGGTGAATGTTTTCACATTCACCCTTTTTAGCCTGCCACACTTAACTGATTCTAGTGCTTAATAACAGCCGGCTTTTTTTCCTCAACAGCGGGTGGTACAGCAGCCGTTGCATCTACCGGAGCAACATCTTCAAGCGGTTGGGGTTTACGTTCCAGAGCCAGCTCAAGAACCTGATCTATCCATTTTACAGGATGAATATCCAGTTTGTTCTTGATGTTATCTGGAATATCTACCAGATCCTTCACGTTTTCTTCTGGAATCAGTACCGTCTTAATTCCACCGCGATGTGCTGCCAGCAGCTTTTCCTTCAGGCCACCAATTGGCAGGATTTCACCCCGCAAGGTAATTTCGCCTGTCATGGCAACATCAGCACGTACAGGAATGCCTGTCAGCACTGACACCATCGCAGTAGTGATTGCACCACCCGCGCTTGGACCATCCTTCGGCGTTGCCCCTTCAGGCAAGTGAATATGAATATCGTTCTTCTGATAGAAATCTTCAGGGATACCTAGGATACGAGAACGACTTCTTACGACACTCAAGGCAGCCTGGATAGACTCTTGCATTACTTCGCCCAGCTTACCTGTTGTAATCATTTTACCGCGACCTGGAAGCAATGCACTTTCAATGGTCAACAGCTCGCCACCTACTTCAGTCCATGCAAGCCCGGTAACCTGACCAACTTGATTGTTTTTCTCGGCTATACCATAACTAAATCGACGTACGCCTAAAAATTTGTCAAGATTACGCGCGTTAACAGTAACCTTGTTGCCGCGCGCTTGCTTTAACAGCAGGGTTTTTACCACCTTACGGCAAATTTTGGCAACTTCGCGATCCAGCGAACGCACACCCGCTTCTCGTGTGTAATAACGCACGATATCACGAATTGCGCTTTCCGAAACAATCAGTTCCGTCGCCTTCAGGCCATGATTCTGCATCTGCTTATCAAGCAAATAGCGCATAGCGATATTCACTTTTTCATCTTCCGTATAGCCAGAAAGACGAATAATTTCCATACGATCCAGTAATGGACCAGGAATATTCATGGTATTCG
Organism: Sulfurirhabdus sp.; assembly: GCA_043759595.1. Classification (GTDB taxonomy): domain Bacteria; phylum Pseudomonadota; class Gammaproteobacteria; order Burkholderiales; family SMCO01; genus Sulfurirhabdus. The sequence goes on from JAYVLG010000158.1 coordinate 11,913, forward strand.
CAGTAGCGACAAACATCACATCAGACAAATCATATTCAACTTCAACATAATGATCGACAAATGTATGATTTTGCTCAGGATCCAGCACCTCTAACAACGCTGATGATGGGTCGCCACGGAAATCCTGCCCCATTTTATCCACTTCATCCAGCAGGAATAATGGATTGCGCACTGTCGACTTTGTCATGCTCTGCAAAATCTTGCCCGGCATAGAACCAATATAAGTCCGACGATGGCCGCGAATTTCAGCTTCGTCTCTCACTCCGCCGAGCGCCATACGGATGAACTTACGGTTTGTGGCTTTAGCGATGGACTGCCCCAGCGAGGTCTTACCAACTCCGGGCGGTCCAACCAGACAAAGAATTGGCGCTTTTAATTTATCTACGCGCTGTTGCACTGCCAGATATTCGATAATCCGTTCTTTAACCTTTTCCAAACCGTAATGATCTTTATCCAGTATTTCTTCTGCAACGCGCAGATCTTTACTGATTTTGGTTTTTTTCTTCCATGGCAACCCAACCAGTGTATCAATATAAGTACGCACAACGGTAGCTTCTGCAGACATAGGAGACATCAGACGAAGCTTTTTCAGCTCTGCCTCCGCCTTTATTTTCGCTTCTTTAGGCATTTGCGCGCCCTTGATTTTTTTATCAAGTTCATCAAGGTCTGCACCTTCTTCAATTTCGCCCAGTTCTTTTTGAATGGCCTTTACCTGCTCATTCAAATAATATTCACGCTGGCTTTTTTCCATCTGGCGCTTAACGCGACCGCGAATACGTTTTTCAACTTGAAGTATGTCAATTTCAGTTTCCATCAAGCTCATGAGATGCTCAAGACGTTTACCTACATCCAGCATTTCCAGTACTTCCTGCTTTTGTTCCAGCTTCAGCGGCAAATGCGCTGCTATCGTATCAGCAAGACGCCCAGCTTCATCAATGCCTGCCAATGAGGTCAAAATTTCAGGTGGAATCTTTTTATTGAGCTTCACATACTGATCAAACTGAGCGACCAAAGCACGCTTCATCGCTTCAACTTCATGATCTTCCATTTCATCTGTAGCAATAGGCTTTGCACGCGCAGAATAATGTGTTTTGTCATCAATGAATTCAAGAATATTTGAGCGTTTTTCACCCTCAACCAGCACTTTCACTGTGCCATCAGGCAACTTCAACATTTGCAATATGCTTGCAATGCTACCAATTTCGTACAGATCTTCCGGAGTTGGCTCATCTTTTGCCGCGGATTTCTGCGCCACCAGCAAAATGTTCTTGCCGGATTCCATTGCAGTTTCAAGCGCCTTTATGGATTTTGGGCGCCCCACGAACAAGGGAATGACCATATGCGGAAACACTACGACATCTCGCAATGGCAGTAACGGTAAAGTCACTTCATCAGTGATCGGATTTTCAATATTTGCCATGTCATCCCACCTAAAAAAATTACGGATAGAAACTCTAGTTGAGGGCCGACTTCGTGAATTTCAAGTCATTCAAGGATCAGTTGGCAATAAATTTGCACAATGTGATGAAAAAAACAATCAATCAAGTACTACAACTTCAAGGAATACAGGGAATAAACCCTGCATTCCTGAATACAATCAAGCAGATTCAGCTGCCTTCGGTTTATCCGCATAAATAAGCAACGGTTTGCCTTCCGCATCTATCACGCTATCATCCAGCACCACTTTGCTCACATTAGACAAGGATGGTAAATCAAACATGGTATCCAATAAAGCATGTTCAATAATGGAACGTAAGCCACGAGCACCCGTTTTGCGTGCCAATGCTTTGCGAGAAATCGCATCCAGCGCTTCCGTACGGAACTCCAGCTCCACGCCTTCCATCTGGAATAATTTCTGGAATTGTTTGGTCAACGCATTTTTTGGTTCGGTCAGAATCTGCATCAAGGCGGCTTCATCCAACTCTTCAAGTGTCGCAACTACGGGCAGACGCCCCACAAATTCTGGAATCAAACCAAATTTAATGAGATCTTCGGGTTCTACGTCACGCAAAATCTCACCGATATCCTTCCGGTTATCTTTGCTCTTAACTTCTGCACCGAATCCAATTCCACCCTTCTCGGCACGATTACGGATGACTTTATCAAGACCGCTAAACGCACCACCACATATAAAGAGGATGTTTGTGGTATCAACCTGCACAAATTCCTGATTTGGGTGCTTACGGCCACCTTGTGGAGGCACGGAAGCCACTGTACCTTCAATCAGCTTCAGCAAGGCTTGCTGCACACCTTCACCGGACACATCGCGCGTAATCGAAGGGTTATCGGATTTGCGAGAAATCTTGTCGATTTCGTCGATATACACAATACCCTGCTGTGCTTTCTCAACATCGTAATCGCATTTTTGCAATAGTTTTTGAATGATGTTTTCTACGTCTTCCCCTACATAACCAGCCTCAGTAAGCGTAGTTGCATCAGCCATAACAAAGGGAACATTAAGCAAACGCGCCAAGGTTTGGGCCAACAATGTTTTACCTGAGCCCGTAGGCCCTACCAGTAAAATATTACTCTTTGCCAATTCAACTTCGTCTGATTTACTTGAGTTTCTCAAGCGTTTGTAATGGTTATAAACCGCTACAGACAGAATTTTCTTAGCCTGATCCTGGCCAATCACATATTCATCCAGTATTGCACGGATTTCATGAGGAACCGGGAGTTCCAGTTTCCCGGTTTTTTCTGACTTGTCACCCTGAATTTCTTCACGAATGATGTCATTGCATAGCTCCACGCATTCATCACAAATGAATACTGAGGGGCCGGCGATCAGCTTTCTCACTTCGTGCTGGCTTTTGCCACAGAAAGAGCAATAAAGTAGTTTTTCGCCGCCAATTTTGTCAGACATAACCCGTTTCCCTAAATTTACAATGTATTTTCAAAGCGTTACTAAGCAGTTTCAGCTCTGGTTTCCAGCACTTTGTCAATTAATCCATACTTTACAGATTCCGCACCACTCATAAAATAATCGCGGTCGCTGTCTCTCTCAATGGTTTTGACTGATTGACCAGAATGTTGCGATAACATTTCATTCAAACGTCCACGCAGGTAGAGAATTTCTTTAGCGTGAATCTCTATATCTGAAGCTTGCCCCTGAAACCCGCCACTAGGCTGGTGAATCATGACCCGCGAATTAGGCAGACAAAAACGTTTGCCTTTAGCCCCTGCTGTTAACAGGAAAGCGCCCATACTGGCAGCCTGACCAATGCACAAAGTGCTTACGTCTGGCTTAATAAACTGCATGGTGTCATAAATTGCCAAACCAGCAGAAACTGAGCCACCTGGTGAGTTGATATACAAATGTATATCTTTATCAGGGTTTTCTGATTCCAGAAACAGTAATTGCGCCACAATCAGATTAGCTGAAACTTCATTCACAGGTCCTACTAAAAAGACAACTCGCTCTTTCAATAAACGCGAGTAAATATCGTAGGCTCTTTCACCACGTCCAGTTTGTTCAACGACCATGGGTACCAGCCCCAAGCCTTGTGGTTCCCAGTTACGGTTTTCAATCATTTAGCATTTCCCATCAATTCATCAAAAGTGAGTGGCTTGTCTTCTACTTTAGCACGCTCAAGCACCCATGCAACTACGTTATCTTCTAATGCCAATGATTCAACTTCAGCCAGGCGCTCTGGATTTTGGTAGTACCACTTGACCATTTCTTCTGGCTGCTCATAGCTTTGCGCATAATCCGTCAGTATAGCGCGAACCTGATCTGGCTTGGCTTGAAGACTATTTGCCTTTACCAACTCGGCAAGAATCAATCCTAATCCTACACGTCTTTTAGCTTGTTCTTCAAAAATTTCCGCTGGCAATGGAATATCGGATACTTTCATACCCCGTGCAACCATATCATTCTGCGCTTGCTGCAGGAGACGTTCAACTTCCATCCCAACCAATGCTTTTGGCAAGTCCAGCTTGCTGGTTTCCAGTAACGCTTCCATTACCTTTTCTTTAGCCAGGTTTTTTACGCGACTTTTTACTTCGCGTTCGAGATTGGCCTTGATTTCACCACGCATTTTATCAAGGTCACCATCTTCAACACCCAGTGTCTTTGCGAATTCAGTGTCAACTGCCGGCATTGTCGGCTCAGCTACTGCATTCAGCTTCACCTCAAAAGTCACGGTTTTTCCAGCCACGTCTCTTCCATGATAATCTTCTGGGAAAGTTAATTCAAATACCTTCTCTTGTCCTTTAACCATGCCAATAAGCTGGTTTTCGAAATCTTTGAGCAGACGGCTTTCACCTAATACAATGACCTGGCCTTTCGCTTGGCCGCCAGGAAACAGCGTTCCATCCATTTTGCCTGTGTAATCGATATTCACCTGATCACCTGTCACCACGGCGCGGTCTGCATTTTCATATTGAACACGTTGCTTGCGAAGTATTTCAATCGTCTTATCGATATCTGCTTCGCCCACCTGAACAGTTGGCCGTTCAATGGACTTGCCGCTGATGTCACCTAGTACAACATCAGGGTAAACTTCAAATGTCGCTGTAAACTCCCAGTTGTTTTCGCCTTCAGGCGTTGGCTTGGCTTCAAACCGTGGGTATCCAGCCACTCTAAATTGTTGCGCGCGCACTGCTTCCGAAAATCCCTTTTGCAGTGCTTCACCCAGCACTTCCTGGCGAACTTGGCCGCCATGCTGTTGTTCGACAATTTTCATCGGCACTTTACCGGGACGGAATCCATGGACTTTTACATTGCGGGCAAGTTGCTTGAGGCGATTTGCAACTTCCGTGGTGATCTGCTCATTTGGCAGAGTAACGTCAAGACGTTTTTCTAGTGGGCTCAGGTTTTCTGACTGCATTGCTATTCCTCAAAACAAAATATATGGTGCGAAAGGGGGGACTCGAACCCCCACACCTTACGGCGCTGGAACCTAAATCCAGTGCGTCTACCAATTCCGCCACTTTCGCAAACCCGTAAGTGTAATATAATATTTACCTAACTGACAGTAGGCAATACACCACCAATTATGATAATAATTGATTATTTATTCCATCACCAGCCTTAATTTCCCATTTCCGATGCCACAACCCTATACAATTGAGCACTACGAAAACTTCCCTGTCGCTTCGATACTGCTTCCACATCGACTTCGGCATCCAATCAGTGTGATTTATACCTTCGCGCGACAGGCTGATGATTTTGCAGATGAAGGCGATATCAGCGATGAAAGCCGTCTTGCATTACTGGATGAATTCCGCCAGGAACTGGATCTGATTAAATCCAAAGCCACTCCACGCACGCAACTTTTTCTGGACTTGACTGACATTATTGACAAATTCAAACTTCCCTTGCAGCCTTTTTATGATTTACTCAGTGCGTTTTCTCAAGATGTCACCAAAACCCGCTACGCCGATTTTGGTGAACTTATCCAGTATTGTCGTCGCTCAGCAAACCCGGTCGGTCAGCTTTTGCTGCATTTATACGGTGAAGCTACGCCAAAAAATCTGGCCTATTCAGATGCTATCTGCACCAGCCTCCAGCTCATCAATTTTTGGCAGGATATTGCAATCGATTTTAAAAAAGATCGTATTTATCTGCCACAGGATGAAATGGCCAAATTTAAAATCAGCGAGAATCAGATTGCTCAAGGCAACACAAATGAACTATGGGGATCATTAATGTTATTTCAACTAGATAGGACAAGAAAATTACTCCAGGCAGGCGCACCGCTCGGAAAAGTGCTACAGGGAAGAATAGGTCTTGAAATGCGCATGATTATAATGGGTGGGGAAACCATCCTGCGAAAATTACACAAATCCAAAGGAGATGTATTTCGCAACCGGCCTGTACTCAAGCCAATTGATTGGTTATACATGAGCTATCGTGCAATTCGGGCAAAATAACCACAGGAATATATAGTGACACCAGATCAATATTGCCAGGACAAAACGGCTAAAAGCGGCTCCAGCTTTTATTACAGTTTTTTGTTCCTCCCCCCCGAAAGACGCAAAGCCATTACTGCGCTTTATGCCTTTTGTCGTGAAGTGGATGATGTTGTAGATGAATGTAAAGACCCTGCTATTGCGAGAATTAAACTGGCATGGTGGCGCAATGAAATTAACCAAACTTTCAAGGGAGTGGCTCAGCACCCTGTCACTCAGTCCTTGCTACCAGCCATTCAACAGTTCAACTTGCCTGAAGAGCACTTTCAGGAAATCATTGATGGAATGGAAATGGACCTCAACCAGAACCGATATCCCGATTTCAAGACACTTCAGCTTTACTGTTACCGCGTTGCCAGTGTTGTGGGGCTACTTTCCGCAGAAATTTTCGGCTATCAGGATCGCAAAACATTAAAATACGCCCATGATTTGGGAATGGCCTTCCAGCTGACCAATATTATTCGTGATGTCGGTGAAGATGCACGACGCAACCGCATCTATTTACCTCTGGATGAAATGGCGCAATATGGTGTTACTGAAGCAGACATCTTCAATTTCAAAGAAAATGAGCATTTCTCTCGTCTCATGTCCTTTCAAGTTGAGCGGGCGCAAACTTATTATGACGCTGCTTTTTCAAACCTGCCTGAATCCGATCGCAAGTCTCAACTCCCTGGCATCATCATGGCGGCCATATACCGCTCACTGTTAAACGAAATACAGAATGACGGCTGCAAGGTGTTATCCAGCCGCACGGCACTAACCCCGCTGCGCAAGCTTTGGCTTGCCTGGAAAACCTGGGTTAAAGGGTAAACATTGAAAAAAAGCGTTGCCGTAATTGGTGCCGGATATGCTGGACTTGCTGCAGCGGTAGAACTTGCCCAACACAATATTCCGGTAACTGTTTATGAATCTGCCAAGGAACTGGGTGGGCGAGCGCGCAGAGTATCGCTAAAAGGCCTGAATCTCGACAATGGCCAGCATATTCTGATTGGGGCCTATCGTGAAACGCTCCGTCTCATTAAGTTGGTTACCCCCCATGAATCTGTATCTGCGACAAAACCCTTTTTACGTATCCCCCTTGAATTGACCATTCTTGGCCACTTCAATCTTAAAGCCGCCCCTTTTCCAAAGCCGCTCCATCTCGCAGTTGGGCTTATGGCAGCGCAGGGACTGAGTTTTGCTGAACGCTTGCGTGCGGTAAGCTTCATGCTCAGCATGCGCTCCAGGAAATTCAAACTGAATCAGGATATTAGTGTTTTTACCTTACTGCAGCAATTTAATCAGACAGGTTCGCTTGAAAAGCATTTATGGACCCCTCTTTGTATTTCAGCATTGAATACGCTACCTGAAACGGCCTCTGCCCAGGTATTTCTGAACGTACTGAGAGATAGCTTGAATGGTGACCGTAATGACGCTGATCTCATCATGCCTGGTGTAGATCTTAGCGAACTGTTTCCTGACCATGCAGCAAAATATATTGAACATCATGGAGGCCAGATTTTTCGATCAACAAGCGTTATTTCCATCGAAGCTGGCCCAGAGGGGTTTGCACTACTAACAAAGGAGTCCAGACGAGTATTCAGTCACGTTATTTGCGCAGTTCCTCCTCAACGCATTAAACATCTGATAAGCAACATACCGGAATTGGCAGCTCCAGCTGAACTGGCAAACAATCTGACATACCAGCCCATATATACACTCTACTTGCAATACTCCCATAAAGTTAGCATGCCCAAGCCCATGCAAGGTTTAGCATCAGGCTTCTCGGAATGGGTTTTTGACCGGGGACAAATAAGCAACAATCCCGGGCTTCTGGCTGTAGTGATTAGCGCAGAGGGCAAGCATCAGCTTCTTAGCCATGATGAATTAGCCAATTCAGTACATAAAAAGCTGAAATCCTGTATTCCAGATTTAACTGAGCCACTGTGGTATAAGGTCATCGCAGAAAAACGCGCTACTTTCTCATGCACACCCAATCTGCAACGTCCTGAGCAAATCACGCCACTCAAGCAATTTTACCTGGCGGGAGATTATACTGCCGGCGATTATCCTGCAACAATCGAAGCAGCGACACAAAGTGGGGTAAAATGCGCCAAATCAATTTTGGAAATATCATGAAAAACTATCAAGCTACAAAAGAATTACTGAAAAACAAAGTTATCCTCATCACTGGAGCAGGTCAGGGAATTGGCCGCGTTGCTGCTATCACGTATGCTGCACATGGCGCCACAGTAATTCTGCTTGGAAGGAATATTGAAAACCTGGAAGCTGTTTACGATGAAATTGAAGGTGCAGGCTATGCCCAACCTGCAATTTTTCCTCTTGATCTCGAAAAGGCTACAGATGCAGAATATGAAGCGTTAGCGCAAGCTATCAAGCTTCAATTAGGCAGACTGGACGGCATTCTGCACAATGCGGCGCGTTTTTTCAGCTTATGCCCGATTGAGTTACAGACGCTTGATCAGTGGAACAGCTTGCTGCGCGTCAATTTAATGGCGCCTTTTGCACTGACACGCGCGTGCCTGCCGTTACTGAAAGAATCGCCAGATGCTTCCATCATCATGACCTCAGAAACCCATGGCCACACACCTGCAGCCTATTGGGGGGGATTTGCTGTCTCCAAGGGCGGCGTAGAAACATTGGTTAGAATCTGGGCGCAAGAGTTTGAAATGTTCCCCAATCTACGTATCAATGCGCTGATTCCTGGCCCCGTTCAAACCACACAACGTGCTAAAACGCATCCAGGTGAATTTAAGGAAAGTATGCCCAAACCTGAGGATTTAATGCCGATTTATTTGTATCTGATGGGAAAAGACAGTCATAAAATAAACGGTGAAATCGTCGCTTGCTGAAATAATCAAGCCTTCAGAAAAAAAATCAGTTTTTCATCTGCCACTTCAATCAAATCATTTTCCTGAAGTTGATGAGGCTGGGTGCCAATAGATTTTCCATTTACTCTGGGCGTTTTTTTGCCTTCCACATGAGTAACATAATAGCCATGTGGGCGACGAGTGATAACAGCAAGCCTGTTACCAGCCTGCCCAAAGGTTTGCAAAGGTCGGCTGATAACAATTTCCTGCCCTAGATGTTGCCCTTTCACACCTTTGACACCCCCCAGCGGGAAATTGGCTTTATTGGTACGCGCAGCTGATAAAGCTGTAGCCAGTTGTGAATGCGTATGCATTGGCATCATTGCTTCAGGCGGTTCATCTTTTTTCCAGGGCGCAGCCATCATCAGTGTTTTATCAAAATCCATATCGGATGAAGCGCGCTGGTTGACGTATTTCAGTTGAAAGTCACTGATCTGAATCACATCGTTATTTTGCAGAATGTGCTTAACAAACTTTTTCCCATTGACTGTCGTGCCGTTAGTACTACCCGCATCTTCCAGTATATGGTCATTTCCAACTGTAACAATGATAGCCTGTGATTTGCTGATACTGGGATCATCCAGAAAAATATCATTCTCCGGTTTACGACCGATTACAAACTGATCCTTATCCAGAAAATAATGCCCTTGAACTGAACCTTCGCAGCTGACCACTAATTTTGCCATTTTACTTCATACCCCTAAAACTTTTTCAGCCAGCCAAACAACCGTTCAGACAAACTACGCTCTTCTTCAATATCGTTCACCACTTTTGCCATCAGCACAGAAACATTATCGTGCCCGCCATTGTCGTTTGCCATCTGAATCAATTGTGTTGCAGCAAGCGCAAGATTTGACTGAAGTTCGCTGACAGCAAGCTCAATGTCAGTATCATCGACCATGTCATTCAAGCCATCAGAACACAGGAGGTATACATCCCCTGGTAACACGTTCTTTTCAATCAGATCGACTTTTATTTCCGGTTCTACACCCAGTGCGCGCGTTACCAGATTGCGATTATGGGAAACTTTTGCTTCTTCCGAGGAAATCAACCCCAGTTCAACTTGTTCCTGGAGCAATGAATGGTCATGAGTCAATAAATCAAAGCGACCATGGCGTAAACGGTACAATCGGGAATCCCCTGCATGCGCAATGGTTACCCGATTATGATGAAACAAGGCCACAACTACCGTTGTACCCATACCGTGATATTTATTATTTGCTTCAGCCGTTTTATAAATAGCCCGATTTGCTTTTTCAATCGCAGCCTTGATTACCTCTGATTCTGCCGATGATTGTTCTGATTTAGCACTAGCCTGTCCGTTAACAACACCCAACTTTCGCTTGATATCATCCACGATCAAACCTGTGGCCATTGCACTCGCCACATCACCAGCCTTATACCCCCCCATTCCATCGGCCAGAACCAGCAACTGAAGATCGCTATCGATCGAGATACTGTCTTCGTTGAACGAGCGTACCACTCCAGGATCAGTTGCGCTGGCAACCTCTAATCGACTGCTCGTTGTCATGCCTTAAAACCCTCTGTTCTATGAAAAACACCACGGCAATTTTTTGTATTGTAGAATACATAATGAGTAAACAATATTTTTTTCTAAATCATTCTCTCACCTGACTTGGAAAAAAAGCAATACCAGTCTGGTTGAACTAACATTAATTAATTCTCATAAATTATAATGAATATAAATCCTGCACGAATCAGTATTGACATTATCTGATGAAAAAACTACTGTTATGCCTGTCTGCAGGACCGATACCACTCTACGTTTATTCACTCTCAACCGCAGCGTTTAATGGCAACTGAAAAATTAGGCCGATATGAAATACTCTCAGAGCTTGGCCAAGGCGCTATGGGAGTTGTATACAAAGCTATTGATCCGCTCATTGAGCGTACTGTCGCTATTAAAACCATCAAATTGGACCTTTCCCAGGAAGAACTTGCTAACTTCGAGGAGCGTTTCTATCGTGAAGCAAAATCAGCCGGACGCCTTAATCACCCCAATATCGTCACTATCTATGATGTAGGTAAATCAGACCATATTGCGTATATGGCGATGGAGTATCTGGAAGGACAGGTATTAAGAGACATATTAGATACCCATTCCGCTCTTACCGTCGATAAAATTGCGGAAGTGATTGCCCAGGTTGCAGATGGTTTGGCTTATGCCCATGAAAACGGCATTGTTCACCGTGATATTAAACCGGCAAATATTATGCTGGTCAGGGACGGCGTAGCCAAAATTACTGATTTTGGTATTGCTCAGATGCCAACCGGTTCCAGAACCCTGGCAGGAACGGTGTTGGGTTCACCCAAATATATGTCACCAGAGCAAGTAATCGGTCAGAATGTTGATGGACGTTCAGATATTTTTTCGTTGGGTGTTGTATTGTATGAAATGCTCACCGGCGAATCCCCTTTTAGCGGGGATAATATCAGCACCATTATGTATCGTATCCTGAATGAAACGCCACCTGCTCCGGGTTCACTGAATCCAAAGCTTCCAGAAGCATTCAACTATATTGTAGACAAAGCTTTAGCCAAACACCCTGCGGATCGTTATCAATCCGCCAAAGAAATGGAAGAGGACCTGATGAATTATCAGCGTCTGTCAGTTCCTGATTCGGCTGAAGAAATAAATAACCGCCACAGAACACTGGATAGAAGGTCCAAGCCCAGAATCGATATGGGTGAAGAAACCATATTTCTCAATCAGATTTCTGGCGGTCTCATTGGCAGCAAAACAAATTACAGCCCACCCGGCGCAGGTGCATCAGAATCAAAGACCATTGTTGAGCCCACTTTCTGGGAGAGTAACAAAATTCTGCTTTCTGCTATTTTGATACTGCTTCTGGCTTTTGCTGTTACAGTGATAATAGGCAGGTCTTCTCATCAGGAGGAAATACCGGTTCCCCCTCCAATAGTAGAGGCTCCGCAATCAACACTTAAAATGCCAATGCAAGAGAGCACCGAGCCCAAAATTGACCAAGAGCAAAGCAAGCCTGTTGCCGAGGAAGTGACATCTGCACGCCCACTCCCAAGCAAACTGCCAGCTACCACTTCACAAGAGAGAGAACAGCCCCAAACGCCCAAAAATATTGAAAAAATCAAACCTTTAGTTGAAACGGAAACACCAGAACAAACCGAAGTCATTAAAAACCCGGCACTCCTGACATTTGCGATCACACCTTGGGGTGAAATATATATTGACGGAAAAAAGCAGGGCATCACCCCCCCTCTGAAAGAACTGACTATTTCCGCGGGTAAACATAGAATCGAGATTAGAAACTTGAATTTTGCGCCTTATTCGGAAACAATAGACATTAAATCCGGATCCACAAAAAAAATAAAATACATATTCCAATAAAGGACTTTTGTGCGCACTCGATCACTACTTATATTTATGCTCGCTGTATTTTCAGCCACGGCTTGTTCAACAGGCCCTATGAGAGATTTAGGATTAGATAAGCTCTCCCCTAGAAAGGCTGAACAGGAATTATCAATTGGTCTGAAAAGCTATGAAGATGGCAATTACCAGACTGCAGCAAAATACCTGCAGAATGCTTTAAGCTTGGGGCTTACCTTTAAAAAAGATCAGGTAAATGCGCACAAGTATCTGGCTTTTGTCTATTGTGCATCCGAACGTGAAAAACAATGCCGTGATGAATTCAAAAAAGCGCTGGAAATTGAACCCGGTTTTGAATTGAGTACTGCAGAAGCAGGCCATCCGATCTGGGGGCCTGTTTTCAGAGGTATGAAAGCGGAACAACCCCCCGCCAAAAAAAATAAATAACGACCAGCTAGTTATTTTAAGTAAAACTCCATTTTCGTTCCTGCCAGTTCAATAATGTCATGATTTTTAAGGGCACGGGACTGCAGGCCTATGGATACACCGTTCAATAAAGGGAATTCACCCCCTTCTATATGAGTCAGAAAATAACCACCGGTGCGGCGCGTAATCACCGCCATCTGCAAACCGGGCTTGCCAATGGTCGTAAGCGTTTTCTCAAGCTGCAACTCATGGCCGGCGCCTGGACCGCTTAATATTTGCAACCCGGCAGAATAAACGCTTAGCTGTTCAATATAATTTTTCTTTCCCGGCACCGAGGTTTTTTCGGTTCGCAATAATGGGCCTGCTCTTTTCAGTGTATCGCCCAATACATAACCAGCTTGCTCTTTCCCCTCTGTTTCACCCGAATCATCGTCGATAGTTTCATCAAAATCCATCAGCCACCCAAGGTCATCATCGTCCTGTAGCGGATTCACTAATGGTTCATATATGTATTTCAACAGAAAACCGCCAATTCTGATTTCATCCTTTTCTTGCAGGACACATTTCTTAACTGGCTGATTATTTACCCGGGTACCATTTGTGCTATCAAGATCTTCCAGAAAGGAGTCGTTTCGAATGGTAATCACTAGCGCATGCTCTCCGCTAACGGCTTCATGCTTTAACTGAATATCATTATAAGGCTTACGGCCGATTGTAATTCGTTCTTTGTCCAGCGCGTATTCACCTTCTATCTGGCCATCTTGATTGTATACAATAAATTTTGACATCGTTGAATATGAGTAAAACCCTAAGCGGGTATCAAGAACTGATAACCCTGGCCAAAATCAGTGTAACATTATCGACACCTCCCTGATCAAGAGTACGTCGCAACAGTTTCTCTACCCCCCATCCCAGCCGGCCATCCATTTCGGTCAAAATGGAAAGTATTTCTCCATCATTCAACATATCATATAACCCATCTGAACATAACAGGAACAAGTCATCCGGGTTAACCGGATGTTCAAAAACATCCACCGTCACTCTGGGCTCTGATCCCAATGCTCTTGTCAGCATACTACGTGCAGCCACGCGCTGCCTTTCATCTTCCGGAAAGAAGCCCAGCTCGATTTGCTCTTGCAGTACGGTGTGATCTACAGTGAGTTGCTGCAAAACCCCCTCTCTCAAAAGGTAAAGCCGCGAATCGCCAACATTGGCTACAGTAACTATATCCTCGGCAAACTGCGCCATAACTATCGTTGTCCCCATTCCGGCACATTCAGGCGAATGCAATCCAACCTCATAAATAGCCATGTTGGATTTTTCAATTGCATTACACGCGCGCGCCATTGATGGCGTTAAATCGTCACCGTAAAATAAACCAAAATCGGAAACAGGTTGTTCAACATTTTTGAGTTCGCTGATGACAGTACTCACGGCAATTGCGCTTGCTACCTCTCCAGCCTGACAGCCTCCCATGCCATCTGCCAGAACCATCAAATTTACATTAGCATCACAGCCAAAATTATCTTCATTAATCAGACGCACGCGCCCCTGATCACTCCCGCATGAAATCTCAAGAGTATAAGACTGCGTGTAAAACTTCGGCATTTCCAAAGCAATAACCATCTAGCGTACTCTATACCGTCAAATTGCTTCGCAGCAATAAAACAATGAATAAAAGGTAAAGTTGTAAAGCAATAATACTTAACCGCTATTGTAAAAAAATACCAATAAACTGATACGAAGCTATCTTCTGCAAGCTGAAACAGCTTCTTCAAGCCGGTCAACACTAACAATTTCAAGGCCAGGGATTGATTGTTTAGGCTTATTTCCCTTCGGTATAATCGCGTAGGTAAAACCCAGCTTTACAGCCTCCTTAAGCCTTTCTTGCCCCCTTTGAACGGGTCTGATCTCACCTGCCAACCCTACTTCCCCGAACACCACCATTTTTTCAGGCAAAGGTTTATTACGCAATGAGGAAACAATGGACAAAAGCACTGCCAGATCAGCTGCAGGTTCGCTTATTTTCACCCCGCCTACTGCATTAACAAATACATCCTGATCAAAACAGGCTATGCCGGCATGCCTGTGCAATACAGCCAGCAGCATCGCCAGCCTGTTTTGCTCAAGCCCTACTGAAAGTCGTCGCGGGTTAGGCGAATGCGCTTCATCCACCAACGCCTGCACTTCTACCAGAAGTGGTCGTGTGCCTTCTTGAGTCACCATTACACAAGTACCGGGAACTTGCTGTTCATGTTGCGATAAAAAAAGCGCAGAAGGATTGCTCACACCACGCAATCCCTTTTCCGTCATGGCAAACACACCTAACTCATTAGCGGGACCAAAACGATTTTTAAATGCTCGAATCAACCGAAAACTGGAACTGGGGTCACCTTCAAAATAGAGCACTGTATCAACGATATGTTCCAATACACGCGGTCCAGCGAGGGAACCTTCCTTGGTGACATGCCCTACAAATATAATAGTTGTCCCGCTTTGTTTGGCAAACCGGGTTAGCTGCGCAGCACACTCTCGCACCTGCGCAACGCTGCCTGGTGCTGATTGCAGGGCTTCAGAGTAAGTCGTTTGTATGGAATCTATCACTGCCACGTCAGGTTTATGGGCTTGTAGTGTCGCCTGAATTTTTTCCAGCTGAATTTCTGCTAATAACTGCACTCCTTTAGCGTCAAGAGACAAACGCCTCGCACGCAGCGCAATCTGCTGAGCGGATTCCTCACCACTTACATACAGCACTTTGCGTTCAGTGCTCATATGGCACAATGACTGAAGCAAGAGCGTTGATTTACCGATACCCGGATCACCTCCAATCAGGATAACTGTGCCATTCACCAGTCCGCCACCCAACACGCGATCAAACTCGGACACACCGCTCGTATAGCGAGGCTCCTCCTTCGCTTCTACATCACTCAGGCTTTGCACTTCACTGGTCACAGAAAGGGCGTTATATCGTGCTTTACTTGTCTCTGCGATGGTTTCAACCAGCGTATTCCATGCGAAGCAATGAGGACATTGTCCCTGCCATTTGGTAGATTGTCCGCCACATTCTGTACAGGTATAGATATTTTTTTGTTTGGCCATTCTTTGTTTTTACCTGCTTTGGCGATTAACCAAAATTGAGCCACAGAAATTTATTATGACATTTAGTTTTATTGTGTACAATGTTTTCCATGAGCATCGGTTTTTTTCTTGCCACACTTAAAGTCATACCTTAGCTCAAATCTCAACTACCGGCACCCTCGAAGCAAGTGCACAGAGCAATTCATAACTGATTGTTCCTGCAGCTCGCGCAACTTCATCAACAGACATGCCATCACCCCAAAGCGTCACCTCGCTTCCAACCTGTGCCTGCGCAATGTCCGTCACATCTACGTTCAGCATATCCATCGATACGCGGCCTAACGTTCTTGTCCGCTTACCTTGCACAAGCACAGGTGTACCCGTTGGCGCATGGCGCGGATAGCCATCTGCATAACCGCAGGCAACAATACCTACACGCATATCACGATCGGCCACAAAAGTTGCGCCATACCCGACGCATTCGCCCTTTTTGATTGATTGCACTGCAATGATCTGACTTGTAAGTGTCATTACCGGCTGCAATCCTAATTCCTCAGCACTTCTATCAGCAAAAGGGGAAGAGCCGTAAAGCATGATACCGGGACGCACCCAATCACCATGCGAATCGGGATATCGCAAAATCGCAGCAGAATTTGCAAGACAGCGCATATGATACAAACCTTGAACAACACTGTTAAATGATGAAAATTGCACTGAAATCCCCTTTTCATCATCCGCTGTAGCAAAATGCGTCATCAAGGTGATATTGTGAATCACTGTACAGCTTTTAAGAATAGACAAAGCCTCATGGAACGCTTCAGCCTTAAACCCTAGCCGATTCATTCCCGAGTTCATTTTCAGAAAAACATCAATCTTTTTTGGCAACCATGCTTGCGAGAGAATTTCCAACTGAATTTGGTTATGCACCACAATCGACAAATGATGGTCCGCAATAATCGGCAGCTCATCTGCAGTAAAAAAACCTTCAAGCAACAGTATAGATTTCCTGAAACCCATTTCACGCAGGCAAATGGCATCCTCAAGCGCCAGTACAGCAATACCATCAACGTTGCCAATTAAAACCTGCGCCACCCGCTTCAGGCCATGTCCATAGCCGTTTGCCTTAATCACTGCCATTATTTTCGATTCGGGCGCACATCTTCGTACAACATGAAGATTACGGTCAAACGCAGAAAGATTGATTCGTGCTTGAAGAGGGCGAGGCATGGATAGAATTAGATTGAATTGTAAAGTTAGGAGATACTAAGCCAAATTACTAAAACCTGAATGTACCCAAAAAATAAAGAAGAAAAACGCCTTACTGTAATTAAACATACCTTTTCAGAACCTGCGTTTATCCTGCATTTACAAACAATGCACCCAAATCAGTATTGACCGGCATGAGCAAAGTTTTCAAATTTGGTATATTCCCCAAGGAAAGTCAGTCGCACGGTACCAATAGGGCCATTACGCTGCTTACCAATAATAATTTCAGCGGTACCTTTTTCTTGTGTATCAGGGTTATAGACCTCATCTCGATATATAAACAGAATAACGTCAGCATCCTGCTCAATAGCACCTGACTCACGTAAATCTGACATAACAGGTCGCTTATTAGGGCGTTGCTCCAAACTTCGATTAAGCTGAGAAAGTGCTATAACGGGCACATTCAACTCTTTAGCCAACCCTTTCAATGACCGGGATATTTCAGAAATTTCAGTCGCCCTGTTCTCGCCATTTCCACTCCCGCTCATCAGTTGCAGATAATCGATTACGATCAGGCCAAGCTTTCCATACTGCCGGTGAAGACGGCGTGACCTGGCTCGCACTTCCATCGATGTCAGCGCAGGCGATTCATCAATATGAATCGGGGCATCATTTAATTTACCTACAGCGTAAGTGAGATTATGCCAATCATCATCCTGCAACTTCCCCGTACGCACTTTATGCTGATCCAAACGTCCAACCGAACCCATCATACGCATAACCAACTGAGCTCCGCCCATTTCCATACTGAAAATGGCAACGGGCAAACCTGATTCAAGCGCAACCGTTTCCGCAATGTTGATGGAAAAAGCTGTTTTACCCATGGATGGCCGGCCAGCAACAATCACCAAATCTCCAGGCTGCAAGCCGGAAGTCATCTTATCCAGATCAGTAAAACCAGTGGGTATTCCAGTTACATCGCTGTTATTATCACTGCGAAACAATTCATCAATGCGTTCCACAACTTGTGTCAGCAGCGGTTGAATATCCAGAAATCCTTGCTTTCCCCTTGAACCTTCTTCAGCAATTTCAAATACTTTTGCCTCCGCTTTGTCCAATAATTCAGAGGCGTTGCGCCCCATTGGGTTATATGCACTTTCAGCAATATCAGTACCAACCTGTACCAATTTCCGCATGACTGAACGCTCACGAACAATCTCTGCGTAGCGTCGAATATTTGCAGCAGAAGGCGTATTTTGGGCTAACCCGCCCAGATATGACAAACCGCCTATGTTTTGCAATTCAGCACTGCTTTCCAATGATTCTGACACTGTAATAACGTCAGCAGGTCTATTCTGTTCAATCAGCTTGGAAATATGCCGATAAATCAGTTTATGATCATGCCGATAAAAATCGGATTCCGTCACCAGATCCGCAATTTTTTCCCAGGCACTATTTTCCAATAACAATCCACCAAGAACGGATTGCTCAGCCTCTACAGAATGAGGGGGAAGCTTAAGGGACTCAACCTGCTGGTCAAGCATCATTGATGACACATTTTGAACCATCTGAATTCTTCGAGGGGAAATAAAGTAAACTATACATGAAAGGTTAATATTAGCATTTTTGAAGGTATCACAAGTGAACTTACAGAAATAAAAAAGGGCTGTAACTACCAGCCCTTTTTTAATTCAGTTAAAACCAGTGCTTAATTAGTTTTCACCGAGCACAGTTACCGTGATATTGACAACAACGTCAGTATGCAATGCAACAGTAATTGCATATTCACCAATCAATTTCAATGGACCATCAGGCAGTCTGATTTCAGACTTTGGCACATCAAAACCTTTTGCTTTCAATGCTTCAGAAATGTCTGCATTGGTCACAGAACCAAACAATCTGCCATCCACGCCCGCTTTTTGACTGATTTGTATAGCCAAACCTTCCATCTTTGCGGCACGTGCCTGAGAATCAGCTAAAACTGCAGCTTGCGCTTTTTCAAGTTCAGCACGCTTCGCTTCAAACTCAGCCAGGTTCGCTGCTGTAGCACGCTTAGCCTTACCTTGAGGAATCAAATAGTTACGCGCATAGCCGTCTTTCACTTTAACGACATCACCCAACTGACCCAGGTTAACCACTTTTTCCATCATAATAATTTGCATAGCTGACTCCTTAATGCAGATCGGTATAGTGGAGCAATGCCAAGAAGCGAGCGCGCTTGATAGCAGTACCTAACTGGCGCTGAAAACGGGCTTTGGTGCCTGTAATACGCGCAGGAATGATCTTACCGTTTTCGTTGATGAAATCTTTCAACAACTCAACATCTTTATAATCAACTTCTTTGATACCTTCGGCGGTAAACCGGCAGTATTTTCTACGTCTGAACATTTGACGGGACATGACTCACCTCTTCAATTCGAATTTATTAACGTGTAACACCAAGTGTGTACTCATACGGCTTTTGCGGGAGAGGAAGCCATCCAGTTTCACATAGTCGCCAATTTTTAATCGGTTAACATCCTGCGCCACTTTATCCAGTGCAATCGAACTTATCTCGCATTGCACCAGTCGTTTTCCACCTGCTTCTACTTGTTCTGACTCATGCCCGATTTTGAAATTCACGATCGGTATGCCAGCAGGCGTATAACGTATTTCTTCCTTCTCTACAATCAAACCGCACAATACAACGCGGTTACAATTCACTTAAACTACTGATTCCTGCGCTGCATCTGCATCAGATGAATCTCTGCCGCCTTCATCACCTCTGGATGCCGGTCTGGCTCTTTCTTCCTTCATCATAGCTGAAGGCTCAGTCACAGCTTCTTTCATCTTCGCGGTCAGGTGACGCAATACAGCATCATTGAATTTGAACGCATGTTCGAGTTCATCCAGGGTTTCCTGGTCGCATTCGATGTTCATCATTACATAGTGTGCTTTATGAACTTTCTGAATTGGGTAAGCCATCTGACGACGACCCCAATCTTCCAGACGGTGAATTTTGCCTTCTTTTGCAGTGATCGTAGCGCGATAACGCTCGATCATGGCGCCAACCTGCTCACTTTGATCAGGATGAACGATAAATACAATCTCGTAATGTCGCATGTATGCTCCTTTTGGAAATAGCCTTCCGATATGCGCGTCGGTAAGGCAAGGTTATAAACGGCTTATTCTTTGATCCCGGCCAAGCAATTGACCAACAAAAACCAAAGAAGCGGAATTATACAGGTAGTTCAATGGATTAATCAAGATTAACAGAAGATTTGGGAAAGCAGCGTGAATCCCTGCCCACCCTTGAAGTGCGGGCCCCTTTATTAAAAGGCCTACCCTTTCAAGGCTCTTTGCCGCTGTGTTTCGTATAAGCAAACCCCTGTCGATACAGAAACGTTTAAACTTTCTACTGTACCAAACATGGGGATACTCACGGTAAAGTCACACAGTTCTCGCGTTAATCGTCGCATGCCAGTCCCTTCAGTTCCCAATACCCAGGCTAACGGACCATCCAGCTTGGCTGTAAGTAAATCCTGATCCGCATCCGCCGCTGTACCTGCTATCCATACACCCATATCCTTCAGATCACGCATCGTTCTCGCCAGATTAGTCACCGCGATATACGGCACTGTTTCAGCTGCACCGCAGGCCACTTTGCTGACTGTCTGGTTCAAACCAACAGCGCGGTCCTTTGGCGCAACCACCGCATGCACGCCAAACGCATCCGCAGTCCTTAAGCAGGCACCCAGATTATGAGGATCCTGAATCCCATCCAGAATCAAAAGTAATGGCGGTTCATTCAGGTCTTCCAGCAATTCGCCCAGATCATGATGCTGTTTGACAGGCAACACCTTTGCCAGCACGCCCTGATGTTTGTCATGGCCCGCCATGGCATTCAAACGGTCATTGGGCGTCATAACGATTCGAATAGCATTTGTTTCTGCCAGTTGCACGAGATCTCGCGCGCGCGCATCATGGCGCCCGCTGTCCAAATACAGATCCACAATACTTTTAGGGTTCTGCCGAATACGGCTGGATACGGCGTGAAAACCGCTAATAATCAAACGTGACATGAATAGATTTCTTTCTAAAAAAACGCAGGGTGCGCGTTAAGCACACCCTTCACGGTTATTATTTTTTGGTTCTTGTGCGAGGCTTTCGGGAAGATTTCGTTTCTTTCTCAAACTTCGATTTCTTTGGAGAAACGCTTGATTTTTCTTTCACTACCTTTTCACCCTGCGCCCCTCCTTTGGATTTTCTGGGTTTACTCAGAGGCTCTTCACTCACTGAAGATTCATCACCATCCCATTCCAGCACAAAATCCATTTTGCTGGTTTCCAGATCAACACGCACTACTTTTGCACGTACACGATCGCCTAAACGATAACGCTTTCCGGTTCGTTCACCCAGCATCTGGTGCTTGGCCTTGTCAAAGTGAAAATAGTCACTGCCAAGCTCGGATACATGCACCATGCCTTCCACATAGATACCATCCAGCGCTACAAAAATACCAAACCCCGTTACGCCACTGATTGTGCCATCGAAAGTTTCATTAATCTTGTCCTGCATATAAAAACACTTCAACCAGGACTCTACATCACGGGTTGCCTCATCTGCACGACGCTCCGTCATTGAACAATGCTCACCCATTTTCCCCCAACTACCCGGGTTGTATTTTTCACTATTCAACACAGCTTTAATCGAACGATGCACCAGCAAATCAGGGTAACGACGAATCGGAGAAGTGAAATGGGTATAAGATTCATAAGCCAGACCAAAATGTCCTACATTATCAGGACTATATACTGCCTGTTGCAAGGAACGCAGCATCACAGTCTGCAATAACTGGGCATCAGGACGATCCTTTATTTTTTCCAGCAAATTGGCGTAATCCATGGCATGAGGTTCTTCGCCCCCACCCAGACCCAGACCAAATTCACGCAAAAATTCATGCAATGCCTGAAGTTTTTCAGGAGTAGGCCCTTGATGAACGCGATATAAAGTGGGGTGCTCATATCCTTGCAAAAAATCTGAAGCACACACATTTGCTGCCAACATGCATTCTTCGATAAGGCGATGCGCATCATTACGTTTGATAGGTATGATGCGATCAATCTTACCTTGCTCGTTAAAAATCATTTGCGTTTCAGTGGTTTCGAAATCAATTGCACCGCGTGCCCAACGCGCCTTCAGCAATGTCTTGAACAGCGCATACAAGTTTTTTATGTGGGGCAACACTGACTTGTATTCAGTTGCTTCTTCACCTTTCGGATTTTCCAGCATAGCCCACACTTTATTGTAAGTGAGGCGTGCATGAGAAAACATCACCGCCGGATAAAAGCGGTAACTTTTAATATCACCCTTGCTGTTGGTGTCCATTTCACAAACCATACATAACCGATCCACTTCAGGATTAAGCGAGCACAACCCATTGGACAACTCTTCGGGCAACATGGGGATAACACGCCGCGGAAAATATACGGAATTCCCACGCTCCAAACCTTCCACATCCAAAGGCTCGCCTGGCTTGACATAATGGCTCACATCTGCAATGGCAACATACAGCTTGTAGCCTTTTCCAACCGGCTCACAATATACTGCATCATCGAAATCTCTGGCTGTTTCGCCATCAATGGTAACAAGCGGAAGATGGCGAATATCTTCACGCCCTTCCATATCTTTCTTCAGCACTTTTTTAGGTAATTTTTTTGCTTGCGCTTCCACTGCGGCGGAAAAAATATGCGGCAATTCGTGCTTGCGCAGGGCAATTTCAATTTCCATGCCAGGATCAGCGTAATTCCCCAGAATCTCCACTATTCGCGCAACGGGTTTAGCGTGCTTGCTGGGTTGCTCAATAATCTCAACCATCACCACCTGGCCTGCCGCTGCGCCCATATCCGTACCTGGCGCAATCAGAATATCCTGAGTGATACGACGATTTTCTGATACAACAAACTGTATACCGTGCTCAACAACCAAACGCCCAACCAGGCGATTATTGACATGCTCCAGCACCTCAACGATTGAACCTTCACGGCGACCACGTCGATCCAGACCGATTTCTCGCGCCACGACGATATCACCATGAAACACCCTTTGCATTTCTTTGGGTCCGAGAAACAGATCCGGGCTGCCATCTTCAGGAATCAGAAATCCAAAGCCATCCGGATGCCCTTGCACCTTACCCTTGATCAAATCCAGCTTTTCCATCACACATACCGCATTCTTGCGGTTACGCATGATCTGACCTTCGCGCTCCATCGCACGTAAGCGACGGCTGAAGAAATCCATCTCTTCATCATCAATTTCCAGCAATTCAGCTAGTGTTTCCGATGAAATGGGCACGCCTTGCTCAGAAAGAATTTGTAAAATGAACTCGCGGCTTGGCAATGGATGCTCATATTGCGCGCGTTCTCTTTCAAGATGGGGGTCCTGCAGACGAATTTTCTTCTTTTTCATTGACAAATGTCTCGTTTCATATTAAATTTGCGCTCTTGTTTTGCCCAGATGGCGGAATTGGTAGACGCGCACGGTTCAGGTCCGTGTGCCGCAAGGTGTGGAGGTTCGAGTCCTCTTCTGGGCACCATATTCAAATACATAAACCGCGTTTATTCATATTTTCAGGATAGCGCGGTTTTTTGTTGCCGCAAAGTTTACCGTAAAAAGCATTGGCAGGGCTTGCTCTAAATTAATGTCAAGTATTATACCCTATCGCACCAACTTCGCATGATGCAATTCCAAAGCGCGTAACAATCTAACAACAATCAGCATTAATTATTTTCATCTGAAGCGGGAAACATTAATGATATTCCCATGACGCCCTTTTATCCGGCAGTCAGTCGTTATGTAAGCGTTCAACCCAGCGACGGCCTGTTCGTGTATTTCCAACTTGCACTCTATATAATTCTACCAACTCTGCAGGGGCCAATAGAAGAAGCCCATTGCATCAGTTGTTTTCATTCGGCGCAATACCGATTGCGCCCTACACTCGCTTATCAAAAGCCGCATGCTCGGCATCGTAAGCAAGTTGGGCAAGATATATGTAATGGGCGCGTAGGCGCCGACTGCATCGACGGGAAGTGCTTTGGCGGCATCACGTAGACGGGTAATTTCCGCGAGTTGCGTCGAGGTGAATTGAACGGAAGCAATGGGCATGACGATCTCCAATTATTTGACGATTTGGACGGTGTTTAGGACGAACTTGTAAATATCTTTCCAGCGAGAAAGGTGATACGGGGGAAACATATAACCAACCCCAACATCTTTTGTTAATTTAAATCCCGTGCTACACAAAGCATTAGCGCTTAATAAATCAGAAGGAACTGGGTCACAGGTGAACACGATGAGCTCGCCGTTAGGTTCTCTAATCTTGTCGTCAATGGGGGTGTACACGAAGTCGCGATCTGGAAGAGCTTTGCCCGTGTAGCGCTTCAGTCCTAATTCTGGAAACTCAACCGGAGGGCCAAGCGGCACATTGTTATTCCGGCTGTAAAAATACCGCTCCAGCAACTGTGCTTCATTAAAAACCTCTCCGAACTGCGTGCGGTCATCCTTAACTTGAGGTGCAAATCCAATATCGACAAAAACACGCGAATACACCGATGGCTTTATTCCTTTCTTACGATTGTCTTCGAGCATCTTTTCTTCTTCATCGTGCATAGGGAAATCCGGGACGCGCGTCCTCAATGAAAGCGAGGCGTTTTGCCCTTTTGCTGGATTGGCCTCGTTAAGCAGGCTTATGTACCCCGTCGGCACCCTCACCACCGTCTCGCCAAACCTCATCGTTTGGAAAGGCGCAGTGTGATCCCGATTCGGCCACGGGTCAGACGCCGTCGGGCGCTGCGGGGTTGGATCAACCGGCGCTGCCGGAGCCGCCTCGACCTCTCCATTCGCCGCCACGTTATCGTGTTGCTTGTCTGCTCCGCAGCCTGCGGCCAGTATTGTGAACATCAAGACCAATATCATTCGTTTCATGCAGCCAGCCTCCTTTCACAATCATTCACCGCCCCGCCTTCGAGATAGTCGTCTCCGCCATCACCAATGAGGGTATCTTCGCCACTTTCCTCATCCAAATAATCGTTGCCCAGTTGCCCGAACAGCCAGTCATCACCCGCGCCGCCGTATAGCATATCGTTGCCACCAACTGCAACGACGCTCGTACCAACTTGACTGAAGATACATTTATAAGATGTATTATTCGCATCTTGTGTAACTTCACGCGTAATACTCCAACCAAGGTAGCCCCAGTCGAGTTTTTCATCACCCATCAGATTAAGGTTAGATTGCCAAATCCATCCTCCCAACTTACTCCCCATCATTTTTCTCATTTGCATTATTTCCCTACCATTCAACCCATGCATATTCCACGTAAGACGAATTTAGCCTCCCACATAACATCACATCCCAACCGGTTGCTTCACACTTTGCACCTCCGGCCTCAATAACCCACTAATCACCGCCTGATATTGCCTGAGGGATTGCTGCACTTCGTACTGTTCCACAATGGTTTGCCGTGCTGCCTGCCTGATGGACTGCATACGGTCTGGATGCGTGAGTACTTTATCTACCGCATCCGCTATCTGTTGCGGCGAGAAGAAATCCACCAACAGCCCGTTTTTGCCGTGTTGCAGCACCTCACGCACCGGGGCGGTATCTGATCCGATCACCAGGCACCCTGCAGCCATGGCTTCGAGCATGGACCAGGAGAGGACGAAGGGGACGGTGAGATAGATGTGGGCAGTGGATACCTGCAGCAGTGCCAGATAGTTGGCATAGGAAATCTTGCCCAGGAAGTGCACGCGGTTCGGGTCGATGCTGATTTCTTGCAGCAGCTTTTCCCGGTAGGTTTGGTTGTTGGGTAGTTTTTGGCCGTAGCTGACCTCATCTCCGCCCACGATGACGATCTGGCTGTTGGGGTGGCGCCGGCAGATTTCGGGTACGGCGCGCATGAACTGATGGAACCCGCGGTAGGGTTCCAGATTGCGTGAGACGTAGGTGATGACTTGGTCTTGCTGGGTTAATACTTTGCCGTTGGGCAGGGTTCCGAAACAGCTCAGGGAAATTCCGGTGGAAGAACAATATATTCATTGTAATTACATTCCAATTAGCCGAGATATCGCATCCGAACACAAAAAAATGGGCGGTTAATACACCGCCCATTTTTTATGGCCTTATCCAGCCTACTCGAATGGATGCCTTAGAACAATGGTTTCCTCGCGATCAGGTCCGGTTGAAATCATATCCAGCGGCACTTCACAGATTTCTTCCATTCTTCTCAGGTAGTTCTGCGCCGCCTTTGGCAGCAGATCAAAACTCTTTACGCCCACCGTACTTTCTTTCCAGCCCGGCATTTCTTCGTAAATTGGCTCGCATTCTGCCAATGTTTCCGCGCCCACTGGCAATATGTCGCTTGTGGTATTGCCAATTTTGTAGCCTACGCACATCCGCAGGGTTTCCATGCCATCCAGCACATCAAGCTTGGTTACACACAAACCAGAAACACCGTTGATCTGTATTGAACGCTTCAGCGCTGCGGCATCAAACCAGCCACAACGACGGGCACGGCCAGTGGTAGAACCGAACTCGTGACCACGTTCAGCAAGGAATTTACCCACATCATCAAACAATTCAGTGGGGAATGGGCCGGAACCTACCCGGGTGGTATAGGCTTTAGTGATACCCAATACGTAGTGCAGCGTATGCGGACCAACACCACTACCGGTAGCGGCACCACCAGCAGTACAGTTAGAAGACGTTACAAAAGGATAGGTGCCATGATCAATGTCCAGCAATGTGCCTTGCGCACCTTCAAACAGCAAATTCTTTCCAGCTTTGTTTGCTTCGTATAGCATGCGCGGTACATCCCCGACCATGGGCTTTATACGCTCTGCTAACGCCAGGGCTTCGTCCAGGGTCTTCTGAAAATCCACCGTTGCTGCATGAAAATAATTTTTCAACACAAAGTTATGGTAATCCAGCACTTCACCCAGTTTGGCAGCAAAACGCTCGCGCAGGAACAAATCCTGCATGCGAATAGCGCGGCGCGCTGCTTTATCTTCATAGGTAGGACCGATACCTCGGCCAGTTGTGCCGATTTTGCCTGCACCTTTGGCGATTTCCCTCGCTTGGTCAATGGCAATATGGTGCGCCAGAATCAATGGGCAAGCTTCGGAAATAATCAAACGATTGCTGACGTTGACACCGGCTTTTTCAAGCATGTCGACTTCTTCCAGCAATGCATGAGGCGAAACAACCACTCCATTACCAATATAACAGGCAACCTCTTCACGCAAAATGCCGGAAGGGATGAGATGCAAGACTGTTTTTTTGCCGCCAATTACAAGGGTATGACCAGCATTATGTCCACCCTGGAATCGAACCACGCCTTGCGCGTGATCTGTCAACCAGTCAACAATTTTGCCCTTACCCTCATCTCCCCACTGTGTGCCGATTACGACTACGTTTTTTGTCATGTGTATCAACCCCAATTAGCCATCAAATCTTCTCTACAACCCAACTGTTATTTACCCATTTCAATGCGCGATCGCAATTCAATTCAGATTGACTTGCCTCATGGCCAGGCAAATCCACCACGACGATTTCTCCCTTCGAGCGGAGCGCATCAATCGTGCCTTGCAATACTTCATCTTGTAAATATGGTGCGAGAATACCCGCAGGAACCGGAGGCGGCGGCATCAATGTAAGAATTTGACGCAGGTCCATACTAAAGCCAGTTGCAGGACGTGCACGACCGAATGATTTCCCAACTTCGTCATAGCGGCCACCCAGCGCTATCGCATTTGCCCAACCCTTGCTGTAAGCAGCAAAAACCACACCACTATGGTAATGATAACCCCGCAATTCTGCCAGATCAAAACATGGGTCAACTACGCCCTGCAATTGCTGAGCAATGACATTTAAATCAGCTATAGCCTGAGCAATTTCAGGATAAGCAGGCAAACATTTGCTTGCCTTCGCCAGTACTTCCAGCCCGCCATAAAGCTCTGGCAAGAGTAAGAGTGCCTTTTGAGTTTCCGTATCCAGCGATGTAGACAGCTCGCGTATAGTAGGTATATCTTTTGATTGAAGCGCTTTAAACAACGCTGATTCCAATTCTTCAGAAACACCACCGCGAACTACCAGACTGCGGAAAATGGCAACATGTCCCAAATCAAGATGGATGTCTTTCACACCTGCCAGACTGAGTGACTGAAGCATCAATCTCTGAATTTCGATATCGCTTTCCAGCCCTGTATGGCCATATAACTCAGCGCCAATCTGTAATGGCTCCCGGGTACCCGTATAACTCGAAGGCACAGTGTGCAAGACACTGCCGGCATAGCATAAACGGGTTACCCCTTCGCGATTGAGCAAGTGCGCATCAATACGTGCAACCTGCGGCGTAATGTCCGCTCGCAGGCCCATCAGCCTTCCGGATAGCTGGTCAACCACTTGAAAGGTTTGCAGTTCCATATCATGGCCGGTTCCAGTCATCAATGACTGCATATATTCCAGCATGGGTGGCATGACCAGTTGATACCCATGTACATGGTAAAGATCAAGCAGACGACGACGCAATTGCTCAATACGCAATGCATCAGCAGGAAGAATATCTTCTATATATTCAGGAAGTAACCAGTTACGCATGTTATTAATTCAACCACTAAGACGCACAGAACGCCAAGAAACCCAAGACTTGCCTGTCATTTCCCTCAAAAATTCAGGAGTATGAACAAAGGTAATTACTTGGCGCACTTGGCGTCTGGCAGTACTACTAATTATTAAATAAAAAAAGTATTAAAAGTCCAGCAAACATGGAAACAAAGCCTAAAAAGCGTAGCTGTCCATCAGACATTTCAGTCATTTTACGAAAACTTTCACGCCATAAACTTGGCACAAGGGAAGGTAAAATGCCCTCCAGTACCAGCAATAGTGCAAACGCTGTCAGCAAATCGCTGGAGGACACGAATTATTTACCTGCTTTACCAGGATTTTTCAAATATTTGAAAAATTCAGAGCTTGGTTCCAGCACCATCACGTCACTTTTGTTTTTAAAGCTTTGGCGATAGGCTTCCATGCTACGGTAAAATGCATAAAACTCAGGGCTTTGGCTGTAAGCAGCCGCATAAATTCCCGAGGCTTTGGCATCCCCTTCACCTTTGATACGCTGTGCATCACGGTAAGCTTCAGCAATAATCACTTCACGTTGCTTATCTGCATCGGCCCGGATTTTTTCAGCTTCAGCTGAACCGGTGGAACGCAATTCGTTGGCTACTCGCTTACGCTCAGCTTCCATACGACGATATACTGAATCACTGACTTCCTGAGGCAAATCTACCCGCTTAAGACGCACATCAATCACTTGAACACCAATTTTACTTGCATCCTCATTGGCTTTTGTGCGCAATATTTCCATTATCTTGTCACGTCCACCCGAGACTACATCGTGTACCGTACGTTTACCAAATTCTGCACGCAGTCCGTCATTCACGGTTTGCATCAATCGGGTTTGCGCCCGAATCTCATCTCCACCCACACTGACAAAGTATTGCTTCACATCAACAATACGCCACTTGACGAACGAATCAACCAAAACATTCTTCTTTTCAGAAGTGATGAAACGCTCTGGCTCACCAGGATCAATTGTTAAAATGCGAGTATCAAAATAACGTACATTCTGAATAAGCGGTATTTTAAAATACAAGCCAGGCTGCTTCTTGACGGCAACCACTTCACCCAATTGAAATATGATTGCATTTTGCCGTTGATCTACGGTAAACATTGCCAGGCTCAATACAACCAGAGCCAGGATTACCCCGATCAAAACAGTACCTAAATTTTTCATCATGGACGTTGCTCCCGATCACGGCTTCGGAAAGCATCTCTGGAACGCCAGGTGCTGTCATTAGCAGGAGTTGTTGTCGCAGGCTCGGGACTGGCAATTTTAGCTGGTGCACTTTCCTGAACTGCCGGGGAGCCTGAAGACTGAATCAACTTATCCAATGGCAAATACAATAAATTGGATCCACCTGATTTCTGATCAACTAGCACTTTGCTTGTATTGGTTAACATCTGTTCTACAGTATCCAAATAAATACGGTCGCGGGTAACGCCGGGGGCTTTGTTATATTCAAACAGAACCTGTTTGAAACGACTTGCCTCACCTTCTGCATTCGCTTCAACACGCTGTTTATAACCTTCTGCTTCCTGAGCCAAACGGGATGCTGCTCCACGCGCCCTTGGTATCACGTCGTTCGCATAAGCCTGGCCTTCACTTTTCAACCGCTCACGATCCTGTCCCGCTTTGACTGCATCATCAAATGAAGCCTGTACCTGTTCAGGTGGCTGCGCATTCTGCATGGTTACTTTACTGATGCTGATGCCAGTTTTATATCTATCCAGAATATCCTGAACCAACTTGGCAGCTTTAGCGGCAACTTCTGCACGGCCTTCGTAAAGCACGAAATCCATTTTATTCTTACCGACAATTTCACGAACAGCTGTTTCTGCTGCCTGTAATACCGCATCATCTGGGGATCGATTAAAAAACAGGTATTCTTCAGGGTTTTTAAGTATGTACTGCACAGCAAACTGAATATCTATGATGTTTTCATCATCCGTCAGCATTAGCGATTCTTTTGGTACCTTGTTTTTAACAGTGCTGCGGTAACCTACTTCAACAGTACGCACTTGTTCCACATTGACAATTTCTCTGCTCTCAATAGGATAGGGCAAATGCCAGCGTGGACCAGACTGCGTTGTTTCCAGAAACTTGCCAAACCGAAGAACGACACCTCGTTCACCTGCATTAACAATATAAAAACCACTGGCAATCCATACGAGCAACAGTAGTGCGATGATAAAGCCAGCACCGCCAACAGTGTTAAATTCAGGAGTACCTTTCCCTATTCCACCGCCGCCACTGCCATTACCTTTTCCGCCAAGAAGCGAATTCAGCTTCTGATTGAATTTGCGCCACAATTCATCCAGGTCAGGTGGCCCGTCGTTACCTTTTTTACCCCATTGGGGTTCATTCGATGACATTTTTTTCCATTATATTATTCATGATTCATTTATTAACAACCAAAGGCTCATGCTGCTCCAAACTTTCTTTATCAGCATGAAGTCTTGAACTGTATTCAGAGAGCGCCTGCCGAAGATACTCAACACCATCTCCATTTATTGCACTTAATCTGACTCGGATAATTCTATCATATTCATCTCGTTCCAAACCGGGACTCAGACCCTTAACGTCAATTTTATTCATCACCAGTATTTGCGGAATAGCGTCTGCATTGATCTCATGCAGGACTTTATTCACTTCGTCAATTTGATCATCACGGTTAGGGCTGCTGCAATCAACTATATGCAGGAGCAAATCCGCCTGAACAGTCTCCTCCAGCGTTGCGCGAAACGCATCAACCAGCGTATGAGGTAAGTTCTTGATAAAACCAACGGTATCTGACAAAACAATTTGCCCTGTACCTTCGATAAATATCTTTCTGGTTGTTGTATCCAATGTTGCAAAGAGCTGATTTGCCGCATAGGCATTAGCGTGAGTCAACCGGTTGAACAATGTTGATTTACCTGCGTTAGTATAGCCCACCAACGATATGGACATTACGTTGGCGCGACTCCTTGCCCGACGTTGAATATCACGCTGCTGCTTGAGTTTTCCCAGCTTTTCCTTAAGAACCTTTACCCTTTTTCCCAGTAAACGACGGTCCGTTTCTAACTGTGTCTCACCTGGCCCACGCAGGCCAATACCACCCTTTTGACGCTCCAGATGTGTCCAACCGCGTACTAACCGCGTAGACAGATGCTCCAACTGCGCCAACTCGACTTGCAGCTTCCCTTCATGACTGCGCGCACGTTGGGCAAAAATATCCAGAATTAAACTGGTTCTATCTATGACCCGGCAACTCAGTTTGCGTTCAAGATTGCGTTCCTGACCTGGGGAAAGTTCATGATTAAATATCACAAGAGGCGCTTCAGACTGGCTTACTGCCATGGCGATTTCTTCTACTTTGCCACTGCCAGCAAACAAAGCAGGATCTGGCCGCGCCCGCTTTCCTTCCACTATGGAGAGCACTTTGAAATGTGCACTTTCTGCAAGCTGCTTTAATTCTTCCAGGCTCTCTTCATAATCCGGCCTGCCAAAATCCAGACTGACCAGAACTGCGGTTTCACCGCTTTCTGGACGCTCAAACATCAAGA
Organism: Sulfurirhabdus sp.; assembly: GCA_043759595.1. GTDB lineage: Bacteria > Pseudomonadota > Gammaproteobacteria > Burkholderiales > SMCO01 > Sulfurirhabdus. Next base: position 43,974 of record JAYVLG010000158.1, read on the forward strand.
ATCCGCATTCTCACTCGAAAGGTTCACAGGTCGTGAAGGCACAATCGTTGAAATCGCGTGTTTGTAAACCATTTGGGTAACTGCGTTTTTCAGCAGTACCACATACTGATCAAATGACTCTACCTGGCCTTGTAATTTAATGCCATTCACCAAATAGATCGAGACAGGGACATGCTCTTTACGCAAGACATTCAAAAATGGGTCTTGCAACATTTGCCCTTTTGCACTCATGGTTTCTCCATTATTTTTTTCTAATTAATTACTTTACTTGATTTTTTATGTAAATGCCATCTAAGAAAAACCCTAGTGACTTATACCCGGATGTGTTTAGCCAACACTGACTATAAAACCATCCGAATTTGGTAATTCTAGATGACTTTAAAATAATATCTATTTTCAAACGTGGGGATTAACCAGTTAAATTCAAGCCCATCATCACAATTTCTTTATTAATATTGAGTTGCAAGTCGCAATGTTAATGTGCAATCGCCCTACCCATTAACAAACCACATTATTTCTTCCCATAAAGTTTTCTACCACGCATGCGTTTGCGGTGTGCTGTTTTTTCTTCGGCCTCAGTCAAAGGGGCTCTCGCTCTCCCTTCAAATGGGTTTGCACCTTGCTTGAATTGAACTCTCAGCGGCGTGCCTTGAAGTTCAAAAGCTTCACGAAATATTCTTTCAAGATACCGTTTATAACTAGCAGGCACTTTATCCACAGCACTGCCATGAACAATAATCAAAGGAGGATTACTTCCCCCCTGATGGGCATAACGCATTTTTGCCCGAAAAGCACCCACTTTGGGTGTCTGATGCTGGGTGGTTGCATCAATCAGAATACGGGTCAGCCGTGGTGTGGGCATCTTGCACATGGCAGCCGCGTAGGCAGTGTCAATGGATTTAAATATTTCCGCAATGCCAGTACCTTGCAATGCAGAAATATAATGAAACTTTGCAAAATCGAGGAAGCCAAGTCTTCGATCAATAGCGCTTTTAATCGTTTCACGCTGATATTGATCCAATCCATCCCACTTATTCACTGCAACCACAAGTGCCCGACCACTTTCCACTATAAACCCAGCTATGTGTGCATCTTGCTCCGAAATTTCTTCATGGGCATCCAGCACAAGTACGACCACATTCGCATCTTCTACAGCCTGAAGCGTTTTAATAACAGAAAATTTCTCAACCGCCTCGAAAACCTTCCCGCGTCTGCGTACACCTGCTGTATCAATAATGGTATATCTTTTGTCATTACGCTCAAAATCTATATATATACTGTCGCGTGTGGTACCCGGCTGATCAAAAGCAATGACGCGGTCTTCGCCTAATATGCGATTTACCAGGGTGGACTTTCCTGCATTAGGTCTGCCTACCAAAGCGATCTTGGGATGCTTTTCCTTTTCTTCGTCTTCTTCTTCCGGGAAGTCTTCCAGCATCAATTCAACTAATTCACGAACCCCTTCTCCATGCGCTGAAGAAATGGCCAACGGAACACCCAATCCTAATTCAAAAAATTCGGCAGTGATTACTGCGCGTTGCATTCCTTCGGATTTATTGACTGCAAGAAATAGTGGGCGGCCGGTTTTACGCAACTTATCCGCAATCAATTTATCTTGCGCAGTTAAGCCGTCGCGTGCATCAACCAAAAACACGATTACATCGGCCTCATCAACTGCCTGTAATGTTTGTTTGGCCATTTCATGAAAAATACCCTCTTTCGCCACGGGCTCGAAACCACCTGTATCCACAACCAGATAGGGCTTTGTTCCAATTTTTCCATGCCCATAATGACGATCACGGGTCAGCCCCGGGAAATCAGCAACCAAGGCATCACGCGTTTTGGTTAAACGATTAAAGAGTGTAGATTTTCCAACGTTAGGTCTTCCGACGATGACGATTGTGGGTTTCATAATATTTTGTATTTACCGCAAATTAAAATGCAAAAGATGTATCAATGAATTTTGATACATCTCCATTGCGACAACTCGACATCCTGTTAGATCAAAAACTTACTTTACTGAATAGTAAACGCATGCAAACCGCCGTTACGGGTTTGTACCAGAAAACCATTATCAAGCGCGACTGGCTGACTACCAATTGAACTACTATCCGTTGCAACTCTCGCCGCAAATGAACCATCTTCAATCGACATCAGATGCACATAACCTTCCACATCACCAACGACAACATACCCACGTCTGACAACAGGGGCACTCAACTTCCTGGCAAACAGCTTATCCTGCTTCCATACGCTACTGCCACTCGTTTTATCCAAGGCTACTACTGCACCTTTATCATCACTGATATATACATTTCGCTGGTCCATTGCCATTCCAGCAATACTTGAAATATCTCTGGCCCAGATCGGATTACCTGACTGTGTTTCAAAACAGGCAACACGCCCCTGATAGGCAACTGCACAGACCTCACGTGTGTCGACTGCTGGCAGGCTAGTTATATCAGCAATGCGTTCCAGTTCAGTAGCGCCTCTAGGCAATGCAACCGTCGCTTCCCAACCTACATTGCCATTTATCAGGTTTAATCCGACTAATTTACCACCTGCAAAGCCTGCAAACACGGCACCATGAGTCACAACAACACCTGCATTACTGCGCACTGTCAGTGCTGGCGTTGCACGTTGATAGACCCACTTACGCTTACCGTCTTTCGCATCCAGTCCATATATTTTTCCGTCACCGGTGCGAATTACCACTACTCCATCTTCTGTTTGGGGAGCACTCAGCACTTCACTGGATAGTTGTGACTGCCACAACAATTTTCCTTCTTCTGAGAAGCTTAAGACTTCTCCCTTACCGGTCCCGACAAAAATCATCCCATCGCCGGCACCCACACCGCCTGTCAGCTTTTTCCCCGTTTCAACGCGCCAGGCTTGCTTGCCGGAATCCGCATCGTAGCGAGAAAGATAACCATCATGGCTAGCTGCATAAACATTGCCTTTCATCGTTGCCGGTGTAAACACATAGTCACCGGCGCTGCCTGCGCTTTCACGCCAAAGCGGTTTGAGTACTGCAGTTGGTTTGAACTCTACCAAAGGGGCAGGTTTTTCACTATTATCTTTACCGCTAAACCAGCTTGCGCAACCTGATAACTGGCTGATTAGCACGAGCACAAACAAGCCTCCAGCAAAGTTAATTATCTTATTTTCCATTATTTAGCTTCCCCTAAGCTATCCAGTTTGATTTGGATATACTTGCGAAACGGGCTTTTTTCATCGGTTTTCTGAATGGATTCTTTATAAGCCTTACGTGCTTCATCTGCTTTGCCCTGGGCTACCATCGCATCTCCCAGAAGGTCGGCATACAAACCATCATAGGTATCCTCATGTTTTGCATTCAGGAGCTTGATGGACTCAGCAAAATTCTTTTCATCCAGCAAAATACCTGCCAGGCGCAATCTGGCCATGTCCAGCACCGGTGCTTCCTTGGAATGTCCCACTACCCACTCCAATTGTGCTTTTGCGCTTTTTGCATCACCTGACTCGTAATTTGCGCGGGCACTGATTAATGCAGCTCTGGCTGCATATGGGGTGCTTGGGTATTTTTCTATAATTTGACCCGCTGCATCACGAATTTTTTTGGTGTCTTTAGTCTGTTCAGCATTTTCGAGTTGGCTATACATCGCCGCAGCCTGATGTGCCTGATTGCTTTGATAAACACGCCAACCCTGTATACCTGCAATCGTCACGATAAACACGCTAACCGCCATAATGACAGTTTTACCATTTTGCTTCCACCACGCCTTTAGCGCGTCAACTTGTTCTTGTTCTTCCAGATCGATCATGCTTATTCCTTAGATTTGTTTATTTTGCTTTTTATCACATCAGCAGCTTCACTGACCCCCATACGCGCTTGCTCACCTAACTCGCGTAAAGGTTTGACACTTAATTCATTGGCATTGGCTTCATCATCACCAATAATGATTGCGTAACGTGAGCCACTTGCATCTGCTTTTTTCATCTGGGACTTAAAACTGCCCCCTCCGCAGTGAAGGACCACATGCAATCCGGCATCACGCAATAGTTCACTCACCTGCAATGCAATTTTATCTGCAGCCTCTCCCTGGTGGATCAAATAAACATCGGGGACTTTAAGTGGCACACTAAATGCAGATTCTTCAAGCAATGCCAGCAAGCGTTCAACGCCCATCGCAAATCCACAAGCTGGCGCCGATTTACCGCCTATTTGTTGAACAAGGCCATCATATCTTCCACCCGCACAAACTGTACCTTGTGCGCCTAATCGGGTCGTTACCCATTCAAAAACGGTGTAATTGTAATAATCCAGCCCACGCACTAATCGCGTATTGATTTCATATGGGACATCGGCGCTACGCAGAAGCCCTTGTACCCCCTCAAAATGTTTAAGGGATTCTTCGTCCAATTCGTCCAGCAACTTTGGTGCTGCATCGATCAAATCCTGCATCGCAGGGTTTTTACTATCCAGTATCCGTAATGGATTAGTATGCAAGCGACGGCGGGCATCCTCGTCCAACAAATTCTCGTGAGCAGTAAAATATTGAATCAGTTTTGTACGATGCAGAGCGCGAGAATCAGCGCTGCCTAATGTATTGATCTGAAGCGACACATCTTGCAACCCGAGCTTTTTCCATAATCGGGCACACATAATGATCTGTTCAGCATCTATATCAGGCCCGGGGAAACCCAGCGACTCCACACCCACCTGATGAAATTGACGATAACGACCCTTTTGTGGACGCTCATGGCGAAACATCGGTCCACTGTAAAAAAGGCGTTGCGGTCCATTATAGAGAAGGTTGTGTTGAATCACTGCACGAACACAGGCAGCTGTACCTTCAGGTCGCAATGTCAGGCTTTCACCATTGAGGGCATCAATAAAAGTGTACATTTCCTTTTCAACTATATCGGTTACTTCCCCGATAGCACGTTTGAACAGGGCTGTCTGCTCAACTATAGGCATTCGAATGTTACGATAGCCATAGCTGTGTAACCAGTCACGTACTGTTTCTTCAAAAAATTCCCACAAATGGGCTTGATCCGGCAGAATATCATTCATCCCCCGAATGGCTTGTATCGTATTACTCATGAAATATCAGTCATTAATATAGACAGCTGACAGAACTAACTGACAGCTTTTATCGAGATTGTTTTCCCTGAAGAAGGAGGCTCTTCCTTCATCCGGGCGATTTTTGCACGCACCTGGCGTTCAAGCTCATCAACCAATTCTTCTTCTTTTACCTTATGGCTTGGCTTGCCATCCATATACATCAAGTTAGGGGATCCACCCGCAATCCCCAGATGCGCTTCCTTCGCTTCTCCCGGACCATTCACTACGCAGCCAATCACAGCCACATCAATGTGTTCTGTGATATCTTCCAGCCGAGCTTCCAGCGCATTGACGGTTTTGATCACATCAAACTCCTGCCGTGAGCAAGAAGGACAAGCGATGATATTCACACCCTTGTTTCGTAAATGCAGGCTTTTCAGAATATCAAACCCGACTTTCACTTCTTCTATTGGGTCTGCCGCCAAGGAAACACGGATGGTATCGCCTATGCCTTGCGCAAGCAGCATACTCAGCCCAATGGCCGACTTAACAGCACCCGAACGAAAACCACCCGCTTCAGTGATACCCAAATGGAGCGGCTGATCTATCTGACTGGCGAGCAGTTTATACGCTTCCACTGCCATAAATACTTCCGATGCCTTTACACTGACTTTAAAGTCATGAAAATCCAGTTTATAGAGATATTCAATGTGTCGCATTGCAGAATCAACCAAGGCTTGCGGCGTGGGTTCTCCATATTTTTTTTGCAGATCCTTTTCCAGTGAACCAGCGTTAACACCAATTCGTATAGGTATCCCATGATCCTTTGCAGATTGCACTACCGCACGCACCCTGTCTTCACGACCGATGTTGCCCGGATTGATACGAAGACAATCCGCACCCAATTCAGCTACACGCAATGCAATTTTGTAATCGAAATGAATGTCTGTTACCAAGGGAACCGGTGAGCGTTTCTTTATTTCACCAAAAGCTTCAGCCGCTTCCATCGATGGAACAGAAACGCGCACAATATCAGCACCAATCTTGGCTGCCCGCTCAATCTGAGCCAGCGTTGCTTCTACATCGCAAGTTTCCGTGTTGGTCATCGTTTGAACCGAAATCGGGGCATCTCCACCGATAAGCACATTACCTACTTTAATCTGGCGGCTTTTGCGTCTTGGGATTTCTACATGGAACATGAGTAAAGTCTCTGAAATCGATTACTGAAGAGTCAAACGCGCCACGCTGACTTTAATAAACGGGGTTAAATCAACCTGTTTCCCATTATAAGTCATTCTTACATTAGCAGCATTTCCGACTACGATTGCGAATGGTGGCATACCTTTTACTACCTGTTCGCTCCCTGCGGCATTTAGCTGGGATAAAATGCTTTTTCCGCTTTTATCATGAATTTCTACCCACGCATCACTATTAAAAGCCATTTTAATAGAACGCTCGCCTGGCGCTAAAGTTGCTTCAACGGGTACGCTTGGCGCGACCTCTTTAGGCAACTCAGCTGGCGGTTCAACAACATTACCCATTCCCGGTTTGGCAGGCGTTCCCTGCGTATCTGGCATAGCGGGCGGCAACGTCACTTTTGGCAATGCAGGTGGTGTTACCACCGTATTGACACTCCCCTTACCCAACTTTAATTGCTGAGGTTGAGAATTTAGCAGCTCATATACCAGCAGTGGCGCTCCAACTACAAGCAACAGAATTGCGAGCGAAACCCAGAGCCACAATTTTTTGCTGCCCGATGAAATTTCAATACCCGCATTGGATGAAGAAATAGGAAAAGCAGACGTATGTGCGATATTTTCTTGTAGCGAAGCAAGCATCGGCTCAGGATCTAATTGCAGCAATCGCGCATAATTCCGGATAAAACCTTTCACGAAAGTGATGCCGGGAAGCTTTTCATGTTCGTCAGCTTCCATTGCTTCAACCTGCCGAACACCCAGTTTCAAACTCCGTGCAACATCTGCGATGTGCAACCCTTGTGTCTGACGGGCTCTTGAAAGAATTTGACCAATAGTGTGCGTAGCATTGTACTGTTCATTAGAGGACATCCCGCCCTCCAACTGTATTTCTTCACTCATTCGTAATGTCCGCTCATCAAAGCCTGTGCCTGAGGAGAAGAAGGGAATTTTCTTCTAAGCTGCAATCCATAGCTCGATTCAGCATTTCTATCACCCAGTTTTCGTGCTACCCGTAAACTCAACCACAAACTTTCTGCCGAATCCTGCAAATCCTGCGAAAACTGAGATAAATAGGCCTTTGCTTCAATATATTGCCCGCGGGAATAACTGATATTAGCCAACTCATAAAGTGCTTGGGCATTTTGAGGCTGACGCTTGATAACCTTGGTAAAAAAATCTTCGGCACCTGCCATATCCTTGTTCTTGGCCAGACATAGACCCGCATTCAAATATGATTTTTCCGGAGTCTGGTAAAGGGGATTTTTAACCGCACTCATAAAGTGTTTGATGGATTCATTTACCCGATTGCGCTGACACAAAAACCAACCATAATTATTATGAGCATCTGAGTCATTCGGATTCAGATTCAATGCTTTTTCAAAATTCTGGACTGCCAAATCATCCTCATGCAGTTCCATATGTACCAAGCCCAAAATATTATAGCTGGCACCATAACTCGGGTCAGAACCAATTGCTTCATTTAACTCGGCAATTGCAACACCATATTGACCGCGACTATAATAATTGGCACCCAATTCAGCATGAATCACTGCACGGCCTCGTGCGTCCACTTGCTCTGGTGTTTTTGGCTGTGCCTGTTGCCCTGCGCATCCGCTTAGCAAGAATAACAATGCTGCTATCGCAAAACTCTTGATACGCCCCCCCTCAGTTTTTGTTTCAAACATGCGATGCATTAGGGTTCTCCATTTTTTTTAGTATACGTTTGGTTTTGTCCTGCACTTTTCCAACTAATTGACCGCAAGCCGCATCAATATCATCCCCGCGAGTTTTTCGCGTCGTTGTAATCAAACCAGCCTGCATCAGAATATCCCGAAAGCGACGGATAGCGTCACCACGTGACCGCTGATAGCCAGAGTCAGGAAAAGGATTAAAAGGAATCAGATTAAATTTACAAGGAACATCCTGAACAAGCTTAACCAACTCATGTGCATGGGCTTCACTATCATTAATGCCATCCAGCATTACATATTCGAAGGTTATAAAATCTCTTGGCGCATCAACCACGTACCGCTTACAAGCCGCCATTAGCTCTTGCAAAGGGTATTTTTTATTAATAGGCACCAGCTCATCACGCAATGCATCATTTGGTGCATGCAATGAAACTGCCAATGCAACTGGACACTGTTCGCGCAGCCTTTCCATCGCGGGCAAAATCCCGGAAGTACTGACTGTCACGCGACGACGGGACATACCAAAAGCATGGTCGTCCAGCATAATATTCAGTGCTGTCACCACGTTATCAAAGTTGAGCAATGGTTCCCCCATACCCATCATGACAACGTTACTGATGATTCGTTCGCCTTTAGGGTCGCGGCCTAGCGATTTATTGGCCCACCATAGCTGGCCAATAATTTCAGCAACACTCAAGTTGCGGTTAAAGCCTTGCCGGCCCGTGGAGCAAAAAGAACATTCCAGCGCGCAACCAACCTGACTTGAGATACACAATGTACCCCGATTATCTTCAGGAATAAAAACCGCCTCAATGCTGTTGCCTGTACCCACTTCCAGCAACCACTTGCGTGTTCCGTCTTCAGAAATCTGCTCAAGCATCAAACGTGGCGGCTCTACCACTGCAATACCACTCAACTTCTCCCTTAAACCTTTTGCGATATCTGTCATTTTAGTAAAATCACTTTCACCAAAATGATGGATCCAGCGAAATAGTTGCTTCGCACGAAAAGGTTTCTCACCGATTTCTTCGAAAAATTCGGTGAGCTGTTTCAGATCAAAATTGAGTAGATTTATCAACATCAAACCTTAGCGGGAATAAACATTCATTGCCGGGAAAAAATAGGCAACTTCAACAGCCGCAGTTTCTGGTGCATCAGATCCATGGACCGCATTTGCATCAATACTGTCAGCAAAATCTGCACGAATAGTACCTTTTTCAGCCTTCTTTGGATCAGTTGCACCCATCAGCTCACGGTTTTTGGCGATAGCGCCTTCACCTTCCAGCACTTGCACCATTACCGGGCCGGAAATCATGAAATCAACCAGGTCCTTGAAAAAAGGACGCTCACGATGAACAGCATAAAAACCTTCTGCTTCTGCACGTGACAGATGCATCATACGAGAAGCAACAATCTTCAGACCATTGCTTTCAAAACGGGAATAAATCTTGCCAATTACGTTTTTTGCTACGGCATCGGGTTTGATAATCGACAAGGCACGTTCTACAGCCATTTATATTCTCCAAAAGTTGACTAAAACAATAATAAAGCTAACTTATTAAAATACCACGTTAAACGAATGAAATAAACCTTTTTCGGCAATATCAAAGACTTCGTTTTCTGGCTAATGGCTGTATATCTGTTACAGGCTTGAATTTCATGCTAGCATGATCGCGCGCGCAAACTTGGCTAATAGAACTAAGAGGATAAAGGCTATGCAGGAACATAACGCCATAATCAACGACGAGCAAAACGATTTAAAGAAAAGAGCTACTCGTCGTCTGATCGTCGCTGTTTCATTAGTTTTAGCTGCGGTTGCCATATTGACGGTTTTGAGCAAACAAAAGCCCTCCAAGCCTGTTACCCAAGAATTACCGTCAACATCAGTTCAGTTAACACCTCAACCTGCTGTTGAGCCTCAACCAGCTAATGAAATACCCCCTGTTCCCGAGCCTGAATCCAAACCGTCTGAAGCACCTCTTGCCACTGCCGCTCCAGAAAACCTGCCTGAAGCGCCACCCCCTCCGCAAGTTTCAACACAACCTGAAATAAAACAACCACAGCCAGGACCCACTGTGCAAAAACGACCAACTCACACCCAACCAACATTAACAATAGAATCTGCACCCAGAACCGCCACGCAGCCTGCTGTAAAACCTGTGATTGCATCTCCAGCATCCGCACCTGCACCCAAACCTCTAGCAGCTGGCACTGCTCCGAAAGCATTTGTGCTTCAGTTAGGTGTATTTTCCAACCCTGCCAATGCAATCCAGCTACAGGAAAAGTTAACGCAACATGGCATTCAGTCTTACACTGAAACACGGGTGCACGTAGGGCCGTTTAAAAACAAGGCAGAAGCTGACGAAGCCATGGAAAAAATCCGTACATTAGGTATTGGCGCAGTTGTCGTTCAACATTAAACTATTTTAATTCAATATGTTAACAATGCCAGCTTTTACCTTACTAACAAATCCGCCATACGTGGACATATTCGAATTCAACAAAAATGACCTTATGCATTGTTACTTGACAGGTTTTTCAACATGACGCAAGCAGCAGCAATTTCAGAATCTCTTAAAGCTTATTTGCAGTTACTGAAAAAAAATGAAATCAAAAAATCCGATATTGCCCGTAGCGAACATTTTGCCAGGCTGATCATTTCCAAGCTTGGTGAGCAAGCAATCAGCTCAGTTTCATACCGAAGTGCGGTCAATTTAATGCTGAATTCCATCCCGGATATCTATCGCTCACACGCTTCTACAGTTGCACGCGAGTTTTTTCCTTTTTTGACCTCTGATTTTAAGTCGGTGGCACTGTTAATGGGCATTGGAAATTACCGTGGATTTCGTGAAAACTGCGAGGTATTGTTTGACTGCAGTATCAAAAGCATTGACGAGATGTTAAAAATCACCGAAGCCGCTATTCTTTCAGAACGTGAATCTGCAATACATGGCAGATATTTGTCTCATTTGAGAACACTTGGAATTACCCAACAGGCCATTCACACACGAGCGAGGCTTTCAAAAGCATTGATGTATCTTACTCGAAACATTGACCTCGATAATAAGAGCTATAGCGCACTGCTGGATAGTATGTTGCCATTATTCAGCCTGGAAGAAACCAGGAAGTATCTCGTCTCCATTGCCCGAGAGTTTTACTTTTTTCTAAATGAAGATACAAACGCGCCTGCCCAGGCAGTCGCCAGCTTGGAAAAACCAGCTACCACTCTAACCAAGCAACCTCAACAAAGTTAATTTACTTTCCCCCATACATTAAATTCGGCAACCACAACGAAAGTTGTGGCACGTAGGTTACCAGCAACAAGACCGCTGTCACCACCAAAATCCATGGCGATGCCGCTTTGGTTACATCTGTCAGCCCCATCTTGGCCAAGCCACTTGCTACGTAGAGATTCAAACCAACAGGCGGTGTAATCATACCTAGCTCCATATTGATTGTCATGATAATGCCAAGATGAATCGGGTCGATTCCCAGCTTGATTGCCACCGGCAAAAATAAAGGTGCAAGAATCAAAATAATAGAAGATGGCTCCATGAAGTCACCTGCAAAAAATAACAGTACGTTGACAAAAAGCAGGAACATCCAGGGGGTAAGCCCTTGCTCGATAATCCATTGTGCGAGCGATTGAGGGATATTTTCTGTCGTCAGCAGAAAGGAAAACAACATGGCATTGGTGATGATGTATAGCAGCATCGCACTCATGTTAGCCGACTCAAGCAATACCTTCGGCACACGTTTCAGAGGCAGATCCCCATAAACGAATACCGCTATAACAAAAGCATAAACAGCACTCACAGCTGCAGCTTCAGTGGGTGTGAAAACGCCACCGTAAATGCCGCCAATTACAATGACGACCAGCATGAGCCCCCACACTGAATCACGGAAAGCTTCCCATACTTCCTTAAGTGTGGACCTTTTCATGGTGGGAAAGCCTTTCACCCTTGCCACAGCATAAGTCACACTCAACAGAGCCACTGTCATGATCATTGCAGGCACGATGCCAGCCATAAATAGCTTACCTATGCTTTCCGAAGTGCTGACGCCATAGATCACCATCACAATAGACGGTGGCACCAGAATTCCCAGACCACCTGATGTAGCCAGCACGCCTACGGCAAATTTTTTGGTATAGCCATGTTTGACCATGGCTGGCAGCATGATGGAACCGATAGCGACGACAGTTGCCGGGCTTGATCCGCTAATGGCAGCGAAAAATGCACATGAAAGTACCGCTGCCATGGCCAAGCCTCCGTGCATCCAGCCTACCAGAGAGGTCGCGAAACGAACTATGCGGGTTGCTATTCCTCCAGAGGTGAGAAAGGTCCCGGACAGAATGAAAAATGGAATAGCCATGATGGAAAAATTGTCCAACCCGGTAAACAGCTTTTGGGCAATCATTTCTACAGGAATAGTAGAAATTGTGAACAGAAAAACCAGCACTGCCATGCCCAGCGCAATGGAAATAGGCATACCAGTGAGGAGCATCACAAAAAGCAGAAAGAATATGATTGCGCCTGTCATTCCGGGTGCTCAGTACCGTAATGATGTGTTGGCAAGTGGTTTGTCCTGCGAAACCGCACCAAAACTTGAATAAACCGAAAAGACATGAGAGAGGAACCAAGAGGAACACCCAGGTAAATGATCCACATGGGCCAATCAAGATCAGGGGAAGACTGACCTGTACTGCGGATGAAAAGCACAAATTTCACGCCCAACAAGGCCACCACTGCAGTAAAAAAAGCCCCTAGTGACAAACTCAGAAATGTAAAAAATCTTTGCCTGGATGGGCTGAGTTTTCTTACCAGCACATCCACTCCGACGTGAATTCCGGTACGTACACCATAGGCGGCACCAAACTTGGCCATCCAGATAAATAGATAAATGGTCAATTCCTGGGCCCAAGGTATTCCCGCACCAGTGGTATAGCGCAAAACCACAGCGATGAAGGTAATCAGTGTAGCCAGCCCCATAAAAGTGGCAATTAGCCACTCTTCGAGGTGATCCAGCAAACGGTTGATCATTGCCTTATTTTTTGCTGGCTTTGTCTTTCTCTACTTGCGCTGCAATTGCGTAAATTGCCTGAATTGTGTCTTTACCAATAACACTATCAAACTCATGGTGAACGGGTAACAGGGCTTTTTGCCATATGACGCGATCTTTAAAAGGCAAAACATAAACTTCGGTAGTACCCGCTGCACGCACCTTGGCCAGGGCTTCTTCATTTTCCTGCCTGGCAATCTCGCGCTCGTACTCAGTGCCTTCTTTCATGGCTTGAGCCACTGTCTTGCGTGTATTATCAGGCAGTCCATCCCAGAATTTCTTGTTCACAATCACTGCATATCCCAAATACCCATGATCAGAAATTGTCAGGTGCTTTTGAACTTCATTCATTTTTTGGGTATAAAAGTTTGAATTGGGATTTTCTGTTCCATCCACCACGCCTTGTTGAAGTGCGGTATAAACTTCGCTGAACGCCATAACTTGAGGGTTGGCACCGAGCGCTTTCATTTCAGCATCTAATACCTTAGATGATTGAATACGCATTTTCAACCCCTTAAAATCCTCAACGTTTCGCAACGGACGGTTTGCACTCATCTGCTTGAATCCATTGTCCCAGAAAGATAAACCGACTATCCCCTTGGAATTCAGCTTACCCATGAGGCTTTTTCCAATATCGCCATCCATGACGCGATAAAGCGTTTCTTTATTAGGGAAAATATAAGGTAAATCAAACACTTCAAACTCACGCACGCCAATTGGCCCAAATTTTGAGAGTGAAGGGGCCAACATCTGCACGGCACCAATCTGGAGTGCTTCCATTTCTTCACGATCTTTATACAATTGACTGTTTGGATAAATTTCGACCTTAACATTCCCCTTCGTCCGCTCTTCGACAAGTTGTTTAAACTTTTCAGCTGCTTTTCCCTTTGGCGTGTTGGGCGCAACTACATGACTGAATTTGATTATGATCGTGTCTGCGGCAGAAACCAGATGGGTAAAGCCAAATGCAAACATCAACGTTACGATAGATATAAGTGAGCGCATTATTTCCTCCGAAATATTAATGTCATGAAAAACCAGTGCTTTCAACCATAAACTTTACTGCGCATGTCTGAAACTAATTTTTTAATTTAACAATAAGCCCCGGTTCACCACCTTGTGCCTGGTAAAAACAGTCTACCCCAAAACCTGCTGCCCAAACCAGATTTTCTCCGCTATACAATAATGGCTGCGCCTCTCTTTGCCAAGGCGGGACTTGCTGCTCTTGAAACAAGTTTTTTAATGTCCTTCTTGGCCTGCGGCAATCCGGACGTATACGCTCGCCGCCACGCCTCAGGCGAATAAACACTTTGTCGCCAAGCAGCTTTTCCAGACTGATCCCCTGCCCGACCATCTTCTCAAAAACCAATGTTCCTTCTATCCCGTTCAACTTCAATTCAGTTTCTCCTTGCCATGCCCAGCAAAGCCCCCCTGATTCGTTTTTGGTTTTCTGACAAACATAACCCTGATTCTTAAATCGACGAATTTCACTGTCATCTAAACCAATGCACACATTGGCATCCTGCCCCGCATCAAGCAATTGCCGCAGCACTTCGCTAAGGCGATCGGCGCTTGGCATGGCAATTCCCATACTTCCGAGATAGTAACGCAACACATTTTTTGCTCGAACATAACTCAAGTCACGCACGTTATCCAATTGCAGCCTGCCATCCACAATTGCCTGTTGCGCATCGATTGCAGCAAGATCATCCAGCAATTCGGATGCCTCAGCAAAATGCTGACTGGACCTTAAAAAGGTTTGGCGATATGCAGGGAAGCGTTGCTCGATAACTGGGAAAACTTTATGGCGTAAAAAATTACGATCAAACGCAATATTTTCATTACTCTCATCTTCTACCCACTGCAAATGATGCAGCTCGGCATAGGATTCAATTTCCTTTCTAGTGGATTTGAGCAAAGGACGCAAAATGGTAGCACCACTTTCGCAGACTCTGGCAACTGGCATTGCACTCGCGCCTTTCATTCCTGTGCCACGCAACAATTGCAACAGTAAAGTTTCGGCCTGATCGTCCAGATGTTGAGCAAGCACCACGAATTCCACATTCTGCTTGAAATATACGGCATAACGGGCTTCTCGCGCGACAGCTTCCAAACTATCTCCATTTTTCCTATTTAAATCAACGGAAACAAGTTGCAGAGGCACCTGATAGCTATTACATAACTGTTGGCAAAATGAGGCCCAATCGGATGCAAAAGGACTTAATTGATGGTTGATGTGAACAGCGGAAAGTTGGAAACTCAGTGATGCCTGAAGTTGAAATAGCATATCCAGCAGGACAACTGAATCAATCCCGCCACTCAGGCCAAGCACGAGGCGATGCCCCGGCTTGACCCATGATTTTAAAATACTTTCACTATTTGAGAGCAGATCACTTAACAGCAGTTTCTTTGAACTTACCATAGCTCATTAATCGTTCAAAACGCGATTTTAGCAGTGAGTCAGTGGTTTGGTCCTGTACTAGCCGCAAACTTTCCAGCAAGGTTTTTTTCAGGGATTGCATCATGGCTGCGGCGTCACGATGTGCGCCACCAAGAGGTTCGTTGATGATTTTATCCACCAGCCCAAGCGTTTTAAGCCGATTAGCAGTAATGCCGAGGGTTTCTGCCGCGTCAGGCGCCTTGTCTGCGCTTTTCCATAATATGGAAGCGCAACCTTCTGGTGAAATCACTGAATAAGTTGAATATTGCAGAATTTGGGTCACATCTCCCACACCGATTGCCAGGGCACCACCAGATCCGCCCTCTCCAATAATGGTGCAAATGACAGGGACGCGTAATTCCGCCATAACGTAAAGATTGCGTGCGATCGCTTCTGATTGCCCACGTTCTTCAGCACCAATACCTGGATAGGCTCCGGGCGTGTCAATCAGCGTTACCACCGGTATCCCAAATTTTTCTGCCAGCCGCATCAAGCGCAAAGCTTTGCGATAGCCTTCAGGGCGGGGCATACCAAAATTACGATAAATTTTTTCTTTTGTGTCGCGGCCTTTCTGGTGCCCAATCACCATCACGGACTGCCCATTTAAACGCGCCAGACCACCAACTATAGCCGGATCATCTGAATAGGCACGATCGCCATGCAATTCTTCAAAATCTGTAAATATATTCTGGAGGTAATCAAGCGTATAGGGACGTTGAGGATGCCGTGCAACCTGCGAAATTTGCCAAGGTGTCAGCTTGGCATAAATATCTTTGGTCAGGCTTTGGCTCTTCTTCTGTAACCGATTGATTTCTTCGGATATATCCAATGCCGAATCGTCCTGAACATAGCGAAGTTCTTCGATCTTCGTCTCAAGTTCTGCTATCGGCTGCTCAAAATCCAGAAAAGTGGTCTTCATATAGTAGTACTTATTGCACAATCCGAAAAACGCCAATGATACAACATTTCTTCATACAACCACAAAATAGCCATAAAGTTGTATCAGTGGGTGAGCAAATTTCCGTGCAGCTTTCGATAACAAATACGCTACGTAAATCTTGCAGTTCCATGGCGTAAAAGCTAAATTCACTTAACAGCTCACCTGATTTACTCAGATAACAATCGAATACAATTTTATTATCGTTTGAAGGTGTGCTACATTCAAAAACAATGCTGTACACCTGAGAAGGCATATTCACGATGCTTCAATCAAAAAAAATGATCAATTTTACTCACTTTACGTGATGAACATTTTCGCCCTCACTTTATGCTAACCATTCAATTCCTGTTGATTTACACCATCATTTCAAACAGCCTGAACGGTTATTCAACAAACCTGGCTGAGGTCCATGGCAATGCCTATTGACAGTTCTCTGACTGAAGACCAAAAGCATCAAAACCTGTCCGCCAAAATCTTTTTATTTCAAATTTCATTTATTGCATCACTTTTTTTTGTCACGATTGCCGGTTTGGGATGGACTACACACCATTTTCTTATTGAAGAAGGGCTCAAAGAACGTGCAAAACAACTGACGCCTGTTTTAAGCCAATTTGCCGCCAACCTTTCTTTATCCGAAAATACTGCGAAACCAACAGAGACACTCCGATACAGGCGCAATTTAACGGATTTACTTTATTTTCGTTATTTCAATGCAAAAGATATGGGACTGCGTGGGCAATATGTGAAAGATACGACTTCACAATTACCCGACCTCCCTGTAAAACAGATTGCCCAGCTAAATCAAAGTCATTCAGATCATCTATTGATTACTACGCACGCCATGGGTGTTATTACCTCCCTGCGTGTGTTAGCACCAGTATCACCTAATGACGGAATAATCCCGATTACAGGCAAATTACCGAAAGTGGACTCGCAAGTAATCGGTTATATCGAATTTTCCCTGGATCTTGCTCCGGTAAGAAAACAGCTCTTCGAGTCGATTCTTCCCATTGCAATTTTACTGTTGGTGATTTTAATCGGTTTTGTGGTAGTGAGCCGCCGATACATTCACAATACGTTGATCTCTACGTTGCAAATTCAGGCGCCTTTACAGCGTATTGAAATTAATGATTTTCATGCACCAGTTCAAACCCTACCTGAAAAAATAGCGCAACTTAATCAACCAAAAAATGCCTTTCTGGCGCGTATCCTGATTGCGGATGACAATGAAATCAATCGCAAACTTGCTGTCATTCTGCTCAACCATATTGGTGCAAATATTGATCAGGCAGAAAATGGACTAGAAGCCGTTACCGCCTGCAAGCATAACCACTATGATCTCATCTTGATGGATATTCAAATGCCAGTACTTGATGGCGTAGAAGCGACAAAACAAATCAGATTATTGCAGCAAGGTGCAGAAAAAACGCCTGTTATTGCTTTAACGGCCAATGCGCTGCATGGCGACAAAGAAAGCTACATAGCTTCAGGGATGGACGATTACCTGGCAAAGCCCCTTACCGAAGAATCCCTGAAAAGGATTTTGGCAAAATGGTGCCCTGCTGCTTTTTCGGACCTTCTTCCTGCCATTCAAACTGAAATAACCATACCAAACAATGCTGAGAAGGCTTCCGGCCTGCCTGTACTGGATCCCAAGCAAGGAATTGCGCTTGCATTTGGCCAGGTTGATACCTGGAAAACCGTGTTGGAAATGCTGCTGAAAAGTTTACCCACACTGCTGAATGATCTGGAACGATCTTTTTATGCAAAACGCCTGGACGAAATGCAACAATATGTTCACAAACTGCATGGCTCTTCCAGCTACTGCGGCACTCCGGCGCTCCAACATGCATCAAAATTACTGGAAATTGTCTGCGAGAGCGGTAACATTGATGATATTGCTACACAACTTACTCAAGTAAAGATAGAAATGGTGGCGCTGGCAAACCTGATTGAACTGAAAGGCATACCTTCAGAATAAGCCTATGACTTGTCTTTTGAGGAATCCTGAGCTAGACGCTTGATGCTGTTAAGCGTATTAATCACGCTTGCAGAGTTGAATGGCTTGACGATAAAGTCGTGAGCACCCAGAGACATTGCCGTATGGACGTGATCTGGCGTAGAAGAAACGCTCACCATAACAACTGTTATCTGTGGATGGTTTAGCCTGATTTTTTTCAACACTTCAATGCCATCTATATTGGGCATATTAATGTCAAGAAAAACGACATCCGGGATAAGCTTAGCACATTGCGTCAGTGTGGTTTCACCATCTTCCGCTTCACCAACCACCTCGTGGTCATACTGTTTCAACAGCAATCGCAATAAATGACGGGTTATACCATCATCGTCGGCAATAAGGATCCTGTAAGACTGTTTTTCTTCCATGGCTTTTCAAAAATCATTGTGGCATTTAACAATTGCGCAAATCATGTGCCAGTTCGAGTAAAAATTCAAGCCAATTGATCAAAATACTTCCTGATTGGCAGAAAACTCAGATGATATGGCACTTTCAACGCGCTTATGGCTATTGCTAACCCAGGAGATGGATAATATTCAAAGCTGCACAAACCTCCTTGAACTCACGTCAGTGTACGATTATTAGTACTACTCAACAGATAAATACTCAGCACTTCTTCGCAAATCATACCAAGTGATTTAAATTATTAACTGCCTTGCGATTCAGGGAGCGTGAGTTTCACAATTTTTGCTTGATAGCCAGAACCGCCTGATTACGCAACGTTTTCAGTAGATTGAGTTCTTCCGGTTGAATGCTGAGCGCACTTGAATGAATATTATCTGCATACAGCAATCCGACTGCGGATTTTTTAATCATTACCGGAAACAGAATAAAAGAATGGGCACCGACATTTTTACGATACCAGTCAGGAATCCTGGATTTGATATTTTCCGCATCAATATCGGCAATCAAAATATCCAGCCCTTGATTGAGGGAAACATGAAATACATCCGGCGAATATTCTAAAGAAAATTTAAAGTTTTTAAGCACTTGATCAATATCGTCGCCGAAACCGAAACGACCATTCATCGTGTTATGCTTCCCTTCCTTGATACACATCAGCACCCGCGAAAATTTCATTCCCCTGTACATGGTTTCAAGAATCATGCGAAGCAGATCATTTAGCGCGTAATCATCAACTAAAGTATTGGTAATATCCTGAATGCCTGCTGCAAGGATATTTTGCGCAGCTTTGCGCGCACTTTCGGCAGAATCAATATCCTTTGGACCAGCGGGTTCAGGAGAGTGCAAAACCGTATCTTGCATCGCCGTATCCCCCAGTTCGGTGCCACCTTCACTTTCCTTAACACGGCTATTTTGCAATTCCGTCTTGGCGTTATCAGCAATTCCCGACCACTGACTTATTTTTTTCATGAATCCACTTTGGCGCGTATCCAGCTCCAAAATACTGGTTTCTCGCAAAAATTCGCGCATGGCATCGCCTACTGCCAGCGCCAGCTGTTTGTCTGACAGTGCAATACCTTCGCCATATCGGGCGCTTAATGCTTTCAACTGTGCTCCTTTCTCTTCAACGGGTGTGTTTGAGGCAATCTGACACAACTCACTAGCAAGCCCGGAGAGAAGGCGAAATTTTTCTGCTTCTGACTGCGGTTTTCGAATTTTGGCTTCAGTGATTTCACGCATGCTGGAAATGATTTTGTCGGGAAAATTCCACGCCTTGGCAATACCTATTCCCAAGTCTTCATAAGTTACGCCTAGAATCGAAACAGAAGCATGGCGCTCTGTTGTACTGCCTTGCTGAAGCAATTTTTTGATTTCAACGGTTTCTTCATGAAAATAAAATGTTGCAAGCAATTTACCCAAATTATGGAACATAGAGCAGATAAAGGCCTCTTCCACATCTTTTATGTTACATTTTGGTGCTAAACCCCTCGCAATCACGCCACCGAATAAGGTAGCCAAAATTTCGTCTTTAAGCTGGGCTGCTTGCGGTTTATTTTGCAGGTGTTCCAGCAACACTAACGTCACCGCAATATTTCGAACAGTATCAAAACCTAATATCACCACAGCACGGGATACTGTGCTGATTGATCCACCAAATTGACCATAATAGGCAGCATTGACCAATTTCAAGAGTTTATTAGTCAATGCAAAGTCTTTAAGTATGACATTGGAGAGAGCTGATACGCTTTCATTGTCTGATGCGGCAATTTTATTAATTGCGCTAATAGCCTGAGAAATTGCAGGAAAGTCGCTTTTATGTCGCATCCGCCGGAGCAGAAACTCCATCGTACTTTGCGCCCCTTCTTTTCCGTTGCTCGATGAAATATCACTCACCGGATTAAGATACGCATCCAAAGCGGCAATCATGTTTTCCGCTTTCAAAAAACGGTCTGCCGGGTCCTTCGAGAGCGCTTTCAAGACGATATTATCAAGTCGTTCATCAACATCATTGTCTATCATTGAAGGCGGGCTAAATGACTGATGCTGAATTTTATCCAGAACTTCTTGAACTGTAGTTGCCTGAATTGGATTACGTCCAATCAGCATCTCATACAATATCATTCCCACTGAAAATATATCTGTTTGTGGGCCGACGGTTCCGCTGGAAATATATTCAGGAGCCATATACAGCGGCGTACCTTTAAACTCAGGTGATGCCACCTTTTCTGATGCAATATTACTGGCAATACCGAAGTCCATTATCCTGGGAATGTCATTACCGCCCATCATGATATTTGCCGGCTTCAGATCACGATGGACGACCTGTTTTCGATGCGCGTAGGCGATTCCTTCCAGTATCTGCATAGCGATTTCAACTGCCTTGACTGGGGGGATCGCACCCTTGGATTTTAAACGCTGCGCCAGCGTCATCCCTTCAACGTATTCGAAAATCAGATAGGGCTGCCCCTTGTGCTCGCCTGCATCGTACAAAGCAGCTATATTGGGATGTTGCATCTGGCTGACTATTCTGGCCTCATCCAGCAACACCTTCATTTGAGACTCTTTGCTTTTGGTTGCATTCAAATGAAGCGTTTTAATGGCAACAAGGCGTTGAAGATGGGGGTCTTTGGCGAGATAAACGGTTCCTTGCGCCCCCTTTCCCAGGGTTTTCAGAACATGAAATCTGCCAATGTCATTTGCAGTAGTTGTTTGACTCAAGCACCAGCCTCTTAAAGTTACACTTTCAGAACGTTTTTCCCCTGAGGGAGAGACCAACACAAATCAGAAAATACATATATCCAGCCTAGGAGCCTGTCGGACTTGAAGAATCGCAGCGCAATAGTTTTAGCAGGCAAGCCGCGTAGCGGATGCTCGCAAAATTTAGCTGGGCGAGGGCTGGTTTTGACGATTTTGCAGGGCAATAGTCATTCTATTACCCAAAAAAGCGACGAAACCTGCACCGGCCAGGTGAATTTGCAGCCGATTTCCTGTAAGTCCGGCAGGCTCCTAGGATACAGAAAGTTCACACTTTGGTAAATTCAAGCAGATTCCATGCAGCTTAAAACTGAAGAAATGATCGCAACTATCATGCTGAATCGAGAATAACGATGACAACAAAGAACTGGCTTACAAGACCGCTCTTTTTATTTCAAAAGTCAATTCCATGGCTAAACAGATTCAAACTTCTAAAAGCTAGTTTTCATGGTGCAAGGTCAATTCGTTGAGTTTACCGGAAACGGAAAAATGTGCTTTAACCAGCGTTGAAGCAGAGCGAAGTTCAGCATTAATTCGGCCGGAGACTTGACTGTCCTCAACTAAATCAACATACCCATTCGCGTTCATCAAGCCTGCTTCCATTTTCAACTGTTTATACTGATAACGATCCTTCGAAAGCGTAAACTTGCCAGACAATTTTTCAAAATTTGTTTGTCCACCACCACTGATATCATTTGCAGGGGATTGTATCCCGCCTACAAGATTAAAATTACCTAAAACACCTCTCTCAATTGTAAAACCACCTTTTAATTGAGGCGCTTCAAACAACTTTGCAAGCTCACTATTTTGCAAGGAATAATCCGCATTGACACTCAACTTTCCCTGAAGAGATATTTCACGGGTAAACAAAGTTGCCAATGGGGCCAAATCAAGTCCTGTCGCGCTGTAATCGCCAGAAAAATGCCAGCCTTTCATCCAGTCCAGCTTCGCATTGCCTTTTGCGGATCCTCCATAGAGGCGCGCATCAATTTCTGTTACTTGCAACAAATTTTCTGTTGCCACCCCCCTTCCGCTTAGATCATCAAACATAAACGCAGGTCCAAAAGGTAACTGCCAGTTTTTTCCTGAAAAATCGAAATCGTAGGTTTCACCATGAGCCAGAATATTCCCTGAAAATTTAGCATCTGCGCTTTTGACAAATGCCCCTTGCAAAACGCCGGTTTTGGGGTTTAATTTAACTTCCGCATCGAACAAAGGCAATTTGAAACCTCGGACACCAATATTTACCCCTTTGAGACTGACTCGATTAACCGGCATTGAAAACTGATTTTCTACTTTTAACCAATGCGATACGCGTCCCAAAGCATCCTGATCTAACGTCAGAGATTCGCCCTCAATGAGTTTGATTATTTTCCTGTCTTCAAATAGTGACAACATTTCTGGCATGATTCGGATAGTGCCAATCTTCACATCACGCATGACACCTACTGAAACCCCCTCTAATTTCAGGTGAGGAGAAGGCCAGAGCGATGCACGAATAGTTGAAATGGAAACAGGTTCATGCACCCGGTCCGATACCATTTTTTCAAATGTCGGAGAATAGAAATTTAGCGGAACCAAATGTAATAGCACCAGAACAAGCAGAATCGCCCCAACTGTTGCACCGAGTACATATTTCACGCCTGTAACAAATTGCTGTAGCAATTTAGCCGGTGAAACAAAATTTCTTCTTTTTTTCCCTTTTGCCTCCTTGTTTTTAAAATCCGCCTGTGCTTTCGCTCGCGCCTCAGCCTGCCGCCTTTCCTCGGCATCAGCAACCATTTCTGCTTTTAAACTCGCTTCAGTCTGTAGTCTGGCTTCAGACTCATTCCGTACCAACAATTCAGCCTCTTCGCGCGCCTCCCTCTCAGCCTCCGCTTTTGCTTGCGCAACCACGCTTGCTGCTTCGATAGCTTTTGCTTCTGCTTCAGCTTTTATTCTCTCTGCTTCTTGAGCTTTAGCGCTTGCCTCAGCATCTCCAAGTGCTTTCGCTTCCGCTTCTGCCCTCTCCAATGCTTTCATAGCTTCTTGAGCTTGCATTGCGGCGGCATCACGTTCTTCCTGTTCAGCTGCCAAAATTGCATTTCTCTCAGCTTCTTCCTTTGCTTTGGCTTCAGCTGCAACCCTTGCAGCTTCTTCTGCCTGCGCAAGTTCTTCCGCTTCTTTACGTGCAATTTCTTCGGCTTTAGCCTTTGCTTGAATTTCTGCTTCAGCCCGCGCTAATTCTTCAGCAACCTCTCTGGCACGCGCCTCAGCGGCTTCCTGCGCTTGTCTTTCCGCTTCTACTCTTTCATGCTCTTCTGCTTCCGCCTGTGCTCTGGCTTCTGCTGCTTTTTTCGCGGCTTCTTCTGCCTGGGCGCGTTCCTCAGCTTCTTTCCGGGCTTTTTCTTCTGCCTCTGCTCTGGCTTGCCTTTCCGCTTCTTCACGCGCCAGCTGTTCGGCTTCCAGTCTTGCTTTCTCTTCTGCTTCCGCCTTTGCTCTGGCTTCTGCTGTTTTTCTCGCGGCTTCTGCTGCCTGGGCGCGTTCCTCAGCTTCTTTCCGGGCTTTTTCTTCTGCCTCTGCTCTGGCTTTCCTTTCCGCTTCTTCACGCGCACGCTGTTCAGCTTTCAGTCTTGCATTTTCTTCTGCTTCCGCCTGTGCTCGGGCTTCTGCTGCTTTTCTCGCGGCCTCTTCTGCCTGGGCGCGTTCCTCAGCTTCTTTCCGGGCTTTTTCTTCTGCCTCTGCTCTGGCTTGCCTTTCCGCTTCTTCACGCGCACGCTGTTCGGCTTCCAGTCTTGCTTTCTCTTCTGCTTCCGCCTTTGCTCTGGCTTCTGCTGCTTTTCTCGCGGCTTCTGCTGCTTTTCTCGCGGCTTCTTCTGCTTGTGCCCGTTCCTCGGCTTCTTTCCTGGCTTTCGCCTCCGCCTCTGCTCTGGCTTGCCTTTCTACTTCAGCTCGTGCAATGGCTTCAGCAGCTTCTCTGGCACGTTGTTCAGCTTGTTCCAGGGCTTTTCTTTCTGCCTCAACCCTGGCTTTCTCTTCGGCCTCAAGCTTGGCTTGTCTTTCAGCCTCCGCCTTTGCTAGTGCTTCAGCCAACTCTCGAGCATGTTGCTCGGCAATTTCTCTTTCTTTCTGCTCAGCGGCTTCTTTTCTAGCTTTTTCTTCAGCGTCTGCCAGCGCTTTTGCTTCTGCCTCCTCTCTGGCTCTGGCCTCTAATCGTTTAGAAAGCCTGAGTTCTGCCAATTTTTGGTCATCTTCTTCCTCCTTGGCTTTCTGTTCAGCTTCAGCTTTTGCAATTGCATCTTCTCTGGCTTTTCTTTCAAATACTTCTTTAACTTTAGCTCTTGCCCTGGCTTCTGCCATTGCGCGCTTATCAAATTCCTGCCTCACTTTTTCTGCTGCATCGGCCTTCGCTTTATTTTCTTTTTCTACTTGAGCTTGTGCCCTCAATTTTATCTGAGCTGCTGCTTCTTCCCGCGCTTTCGTTTCAGCATCTGCTTTTGCTTTTATTTCCCTCTCTTTTTGAGCACGTGCTTCAGCCTCTGCCTTTCCCCTTCTCTCCAATTCCCTTTTTATTACTGCCTCAGATTCCTTCAGCGCTCTATTGCTCTCTGCCTGTTTGACTTCATTTTCCAATTCAGCGGTCAACTCAGACAATTCACTTTCCCAAGCACGCTTTTCATCCAGCAATTTATTTCTTTGCCCCACAGCTGCCTGAGCATCTAAAAACGCCTGAGTATTTGCCTCTGAAACCATGATAGTGGCAGATGAACCAAAATCATTGCCAAATTGAGTGAGTTGTTCTCGAACTAATATTTTAATAAATTTTTCTGCAAGTAATGAATTCAATGCATTATTCAGTTTTACTTCTGATAATTTTTCTGAACGGGCTAATATTTCAGCTACTGAGGTTTTTCCATCCACCAACTGTAATACACGAACGAGATCTCGATGAAGATGTCTGGATTTACCAGTCAGTTCCATCACTCCTTTTGCGGTTTTAGCGTAAATCGTTGTCCAGTCCATTTTCGTCCGTTATATTGACTACTTTGTTAACAATTTTTTCTTGCATATAGTGAATTTAACGATAGTTCACTCCGAGAACAAGCATTAACTCTATGAATTCAAATAAATCAAATAATATCAAATATAAAAATTTCAATAATTACAACGGTGTAATTAATTCAGCATGTTTTATAGCTATTTTTAATTTGAGAGATAGCATGTCTGTACTTTTATTTACAGTTACCTGATTTACCAAACCTTCAAATCCAAAAAAATCTTAAAATTTACAATAAATCCCTATTATTCAGAAGCATCGCAAGCAACCAAAAATAACAATGCCAGAGTATGGATTTAATTAAAGCCATCAAAATGTTTCGAACTGCCACCACCGGTAGCAACAAAGATACCAAATATTGTAATGAGTAACCTTAACTCATTCAAAACAAATGTTCTTTTACACCAATATCCGTATTTATATAAAGTGTCAGTAGTGTCCGGCAATTTAATTGAATAGATTCAGTTGGTTATTGTTTTGCTGTGTGATCATTTGCATATCCGTATTTTTAAGTAATTGATCAAGCG
>JAYVLG010000159.1:0-4616 GCA_043759595.1 Sulfurirhabdus sp.
CACCCGGCTGCCATGCGCAATCTGCACCGACTGATACACCGCCTGACGGCTCTGCACCGCCAGCCGGTCAATCGACACCGCCGCATAAATCAGCGCGCCCATCAGCGGCAACGCGACCAGCGTAAAGCCCAGCAGAATCAGCTTGAGGAAGGATTTCGGACGGTAGCGCAACAGGCCACGGCTGGTAGCAGATACCGTCGCAGCAGGCGAAACCGGCGGTTGAGCGCTCATCGTTGCACCACCCAGCCCGCAACAACGCAATTAGGAAAAATCATCCTCGCATCATGCCCCAGCAGCCTGTTCGTATCAACCTTGGTTTGGAAACCAAAGCTAACCCCAGCATATGCTGAGCGCGGAGCTCATCAGGTTGGGCTGGCAAGCCAACCTCTACATCTCAAGCCAACCCTAGCGTTGGGATTCATTTCATTCAGCCCAACCTATGAGCTGCGGCTGATCAGGAATAACGTACGGGATAAGCGTGGCAGGGTTTTTCTGCCGGAGATCAGGATTTACGAACTATGGCAGTAGATTGAATATCGTGTCTGACCACATTTTTACAATTCCAACCAGCCAAATCTATCGATCAGTTTCCTTGATTTTGGGGGGAGTCAATATATGCAGGGTTAGGCTTCTGTGATTTGTAAAATAACATTTGTTTGTACACGCTCAGGATTCCACCATATACCACCGCCAAATTTGTAATGCTCCGTTATTGACCGCAATTGCTCTTCATGCGATTCAAATAAGGTGAACCGATACGTTTTCGAAATATCAGCGATGTGATTACTCGTCACAATATTAACTTTCATTAGATATTCACCTGACTTCCAGATTTGCTTTGAGTTATAAAAATCAAATGCTTTTTTTATCAGATTTTGAGGGTGCTCAATCATGTGATTTTTGTCAGCATCAGCATCTAACCATTTTACAATCTCACGATAATTGGTAAGCATTGCTCCTTCAATGCTTTGGTATTCTTTTTCATCTTCTCTACTGAAAAAATTTAAAAAATTTATGATGTGAGCCCATTCTTGATTCGGTTTTAACGAAAAAGTAGTAAATAGAAGTGTGCTTTGGTCATTTTGATTTTGTAGATAATTTTGTGCAGGTAATGTTGCAAGATGATTTCCATCTCTCGAAATGGAAACTGTAATATCTTTTACGCGAACATCTCGGCCACCAATGTTTGAAAGAATAATATGTAGTTGTAAATTTGGATTACCAATTTTGTGTGTAATTGATATTTTCGAATAAACCTCCAAATCCAATTTGGCTTTTTTAATTAATTCTTTAATTGGCGGGATTTGAGACAAAAACACTGCAATTGCAGCTACAACAACAGCCCAAAATGACCAATTAAGATATAAAGAAATTTCAGTTTCAACCATAAATATTATTTCCTCATTTGTTGCCTAACGTTTGAATTGAGCGGCCTGCGCGGCTTTTCGCGCAGGTCCGCTCGAATGATGGGTTGGGCGGCGCGTCATGATCGTGGTGGGAACTGCGTGAGCAAGTCTTGGACGGACTGACGCATGCCAGAAATTACGGAGTCGTGACGACCCAAGATTTCGGATGCATTTGGGAATACCTCCGGTTGGAGGAATAACAAAGGGAGATCGGCAACAGACACGCCCCGATTTTTGCGCGAAAGGGTTTCAGTGGCGTAAGCCAGAACGCTCTCGACAGCCTTTCGGACTCGCGGTGTGGTTTGCTCGTTTAGGATAGCCATGAGAGTTGCTTGATACTCGCTGAGTGCGGGAGCGTCGGGCAGGACAGGTGCTGCGATTTGGGCCAAGGGCGCCATATTCGGCGCAGGAGCACGATAGGCAATAAGCGTGTCGAGCGCCATAAGTTGTTGCGAACCACCAGCAACTAGCCAGTTTCTGATGCACGGCCAAGGCGTGCCCAACAGCGCGGCACCCTGACCCCAATGCGTAGTTACGGGTGAGGCGACGGTTGCCTCAAGCCAGTCGATCGCCTCGGGACAGCCGGTATACGCGACCAGGTAAGAATTTGACGAGCGCAGGTTGGCAGATTGCGTAGCAAGCACGCCGACGAGCCAAGCTAACGCGGCACGCGGGTTGCTCGCGCCAAGGGCCTTTGAGAACGGCTCGTGAAGTGCCCGCGAGTCAGCGTTTTGGAGGTCTGCGCTCATGGATGTCTCGCCGCCCAACGTAAAAGTAAGGGGCTGCGCGCTTTTGCGCAGCCCCTCTTGACTGCCGGGTTGGGCAGTATTTTATAAGTCACCTGGAGTAAAAAATAAATTTGGACCACCGCAATTAATGTAATAAGTGTTTGGCTTGCTAGCACTTTTATCACCATATTCCAAATTTGCACATTGTCCTGAATTTAAGAATTTTGTTGCACCTTTATAAAGTATTTTAATATCACTTTCGTTAAGACCATTTTCTCCGACTTTTGGAATAGCATCTTTCAGTATGCGAGGGTCTGATTTAATTGACGGTTGAGCAAGGTTAGGTGGTTGCGTAGTTGAAAGTCCTTTAATTAAAACCCAACGAGCAACTTGACCGTTTTCACCTTCGACTTTACCGTCGTAGTATTTAGAAACACGCGCCCAACCCCCTTTAATTTCAAGTACATCCACTTTTTGCTTTAGATATATTCGGTTTGTGACTTTCCCCTTTGGGTTTGGCGCTAAGCGTTCTTCAAGTACTGTTTCTTTTACAAAGTAAGTGCCAATTTTAAGTTCTTTAGCAAATGCAAGATGTGTAAAGAATATAGCAAGTAGTAGGGTTGAAAATTTCTTCATTAGTGCCTCCAATTAGTTTTTAATGCCCAACGTTTGAATTCTCCGGCCTGCGCGGCTTTTTGCGCAGGTTCGGTGGAATGATATGTTGGGCCTATGGTCATTGCTTACCAACCATGGGGTGGAGGCGCTCACGAAGAGCGGCCTCAAGAAACTCAATGCTGAAGTATGCCCCAGGGGTGATATTGAAGGTAGCGCCGCTCGCTCTGAAAATGCAGCCCTTCAGTAGTTCCGCGCGAGAAAGCAGCTTCAGCCCATAAGTGCCTGACTGGGCTGCGCCAATAAGGTGTTGCGTCACGCGGCTTCTAACATTCTTGTTCTTCCCCACATAGAAGGGAACAAACTCGCCGGCCTTGACTTTCTCTATGTGGGTGTTGGCGCGCTTCGGATAGGTTCTCGAAGTGCCCTTCTGTGGGTTAGCCGTGCCTTTGGCCCCCCATGCCTCAATGAACTCGACAAAAGCGCTTTCAGTTCTGAAAGAAAACTGAATATCGAAGAAGTAGACGCCTGGCCCGGAGCCAATATTTGAAAAATCATGGTCTGCGACTAGCGGAAATTCCTGAAGAGATGACCGAAGCAATTGCTCGACTTCTGCAACGTGTTCGGGCGTCGCTATTTTCTTAGCCGCCGACGCAGCATTGGCGATTGCCTGAAGGAGAGATTCCATACGCTCAATAGGTCCAACGTAAAATTGAGGGGCTCGCCCGCTTCTGGGCGAGTCCCGCTCGAATGCCGGGTTGGGCGTCACTTCCTGAACAATTTTTTCCACCATGGTGATTTGGCGTTAAATTTACGGATGGCCTCAGCCATAAACTCTTCATACGCAGGATACAGTGCTTCACACCTAAATATTTCATCATTGAGAAATTGTGAAAATGTAACCCATGAATTAAAGATTTCCCCATTCTTGCGAATAGAATGGATTTTACCAACTGAATCAAAAAAATATCCGATATTTTCGTCAAATGAGAGTGGACCTCCTCCAAAGTGAAACCAGTCATTGGGGACAACATACTCAAATTTCCAGTTAGCATTTGCAGTTGCAATATCCAAAGGCATGGCGGCCGTCCTGTCAAGCCTCGGTGGGTCGTTCGCCATTGATGGAGGAATACCAAATAAAGATAACTCGAAGACATCGGCGCCATTCAGCTTTTGCAATATTGGCAAATAATGGGGCGACAATGTAATTTTGTGTATTAGTTGATATTGAATAACATTAGCTTGTGGCAAGGGTAAATTCAATCTCAATGCGTAAGATTGAGGAGCAACGTGAGGACGATGTGAAAGCGCAATCATATCGCCATTAATTTCGTTTACACCTGATGACAAGCGCGCAGCAATTTCTCGCAATGGCTCCAGTTCATTCGTCAGACTATCAATAAAGGTTACTATTTCCATAGTGATAATTTCATTCCGCCCAACGTAAAATAGCCATCCCATTTGACGCAAAACATTGCATCAAACAGTTGCCTAAATTATTTATAAAATAAAAAATACTCACATTTTCAATAGCTTGATATTTTTTAGCCTGTCCTAAAAAATTATCCAGACACCTCACCCCCGCCTTCCCATCTCCCCCGCCGCCTGCCGCAGGTAATACACCATCGACCACAGCGTCAGCACGGCCGCGAGCCAGATCAGCCAGGTGCCGATGAGGTGGGTGTCGAGTCCGAACACGGTTTCGTGGAACAGCAGAAACAGGATGGCAACCATTTGCGCGACGGTTTTGAGTTTGCCGATCATCGACACCGCGACGCTGCCGCGCGCGCCGATGCTGGCCATCCACTCGCGCAGGGCGGAGATGGTGATTTCGCGGCCGATGATAATCAACGCGATCAGCGCATCGACG
>JAYVLG010000160.1:0-4346 GCA_043759595.1 Sulfurirhabdus sp.
GGCCCATATAAAAACCCATGACAAGATGGAATATTATATGATATAACTTCGAATTCTTCGAACGCTTTATAGAATTTAATTAAATGTTAACGGCTTAAGCGCCGTTGTCAAAAACCGCTGTTCAATCATCTGGAGGCCCGCCTTTTCAGCAAGGCTCAGAATCTCGTCCGGCCAGAGCAAGAATATGTGCCCATCGCTATTCGGTTTAAACTGGAGTTTTTCGTGCTGACTGGGATCCGCACAATCCGAGAAGCGCGGCAGCTTGTTACGGAAATATGCACCATTTGGGGTAGTCATAATCACGCAACCGCCTAGGCGGACCATGCACGATATTTTTTTCAAAAACTCATCAGGGTGAGCAACGTGTTCAATGATTTCTGTGATCAAAACAGCATCAAAACAAGCGTTGAATCCTAACCCGAAGACATCGCCCGCTGCGTATGTCAGATCGCCGTATTCGTATTTTTCCTTGACATAGTCGACAAGGTCGCCCCGCAAATCATTCCAGGTCACCCGATAACCAGCCTCTGCAAGCAAGAGCGAGAAGTTTCCTTGCGCGGCGGCAACGTCAAGAAGATTACCACCTGCAGGCACGTGCGCCTTGACCAAATCCAATGTTGCACGCTGTCTATTCTGATAGGCGTACGCATAACCCAATGTTTGGATTGGTCCAAACACCTCCTCCTGATCATATGCAAAGGCGTTATGCCATTGCTCAGGCCACGCATCCTGCGGCGAGGGTTTTTTCATCAATGAAACAGCCTTCTGTAGTATGTACTGCAATCTAAATTCTCTGGTCGCTGGCCGATGACGCGGGCAGGCGAACCCGCAACAATGGAATAAGCGGCAACGCTCTTGGTGACAACCGAACCCGCGCAGATCACTGCGCCATCGCCTACAGTTACACCGGCCAAGATCATGGCGCGGGTGCCCACAAATACGTGATGACCAATTAGTACCGGGCGCACACCTGCAGCCTGAAAGGACGGATCACCCGGGTCGTGATCAGCCGTCAGAATAGTGACTTCAGCCGTCAATATACTGTCGTTTTCGATAGTCAACCGACCCCTCGGATCTAGACGGCAATTCTCGTTCACGACACTTCTGTCGCCAATGGAAAGACCACCTGCACAATGGAATCTGGTGCCCAGGAATATGGTCGCAGTGGGCGCGATATGAAAGCCCATTATTTTGCGATAGAACCACATTCGAGCAACTACACTGGGTAAATTGGCAATCACAT
This sequence comes from Sulfurirhabdus sp., assembly GCA_043759595.1. Classification (GTDB taxonomy): domain Bacteria; phylum Pseudomonadota; class Gammaproteobacteria; order Burkholderiales; family SMCO01; genus Sulfurirhabdus. The sequence continues at coordinate 1,244 of JAYVLG010000160.1, forward strand.
TATTTGCAATATAAAGTCTACCGTCGAGCAGGATGCATTTTATAAATCGTAGAACTAGTTTCTGGAGTGAAAGCGCCCACTCAATGCAGCTATCTGGACACCGATTCGGCGCAATTTCAATTGCCGATCGGGCATAAGATGGATGGGGCCGTCGGCGTATTGCCAGAATGCCTTGATCGCGGACGACGGCGGCGTGCCAGAAATCATGGATCGCAAGGGACTGAAGCGCCATGGCTTTGGCGAACCGACAGCATGCTGCATCGTGAATCCACCAGGAACGAATCCCATTCCTTCAGGTCCTATGGCCGAAATCTCCTCTTGTGTCGCCATTAAAGCCGCATTCATGCAATCCTGATCAACGGCGTAGAATGGCAAGCTTCGGTCGCCAGGCATGAATTGAGCGGCCATTTCATCTCTGTCGCCAAGTACGGCCTCCATGAGTTTTTGCCACAGCCGCAGAAAACCACCCCTGCTTTGAGTCAGCGCGACAAAGCCTGAGTTGAAGTAGCGTTCCATGCTGTTGATCGTGGTTTGACCATTTACCTCTAGAAATTGGCTCCATGAACGCCTCAACGGATGAGACGAAGGCATTGTTCCGTTGGTGACCTCCTCAACGACTGCAACGCCGCAATCCATCCAGTCTCTAAAGAATTTCCATTGGCAGGTGACGACAATATCTGGATCAAAATAGGCAATCCGCTGGACCGTCTTGGCCTGATTCGCGAGCAAGTCAGACATGAACTGTGCTTTGTAATTCGCCAAGTGCCAGCTTGTTTCAAGCGGTATAAACTGAACGATAACTCCATGTCCCGCTTCGTACCGATAGTTTTCATCCGTCCGCGCCCAATCCGGTAGTGGACCCTTGTACCCAGCAAATACGGTTCCTCGAAAGCCGGCTATGTAAAGTGAATTTACCAGTGCCCCAACACCGTAATGATAGTCGCCTTCAAACAAGGTACAAACACAGTCCTCTTTGATTTCCATACTTTATGATGACATTTCTAAAAAAGATGCCTAGAGCGATAACGAGCCTGTACGGCACTACGTTGGGTTGGGCAGTGCGAAAATATCTGCATGTACATGCCGTTCGTTCGCAAAGTCAGCAGGCTTCAAATTATCATTATCTGCAATGAAAAGGGAGTAATTGAGGCGCTCAAAAAAGTTCGCTATAGTCTTACGAAGCTCATGCGCCTCATTGTGGTAATGGTCTTCAAATTCGAAAATAATAACTGGTCTGTATGTTGAAATAATACGCTCTGCACCTTGTAGAACGGGCCACTCGAAACCTTGCGTGTCTACCTTCAGAAGGTCAAGCTTCGAGAGATCCAAGAGGAAAGAGTCCAACGTAACGACATTCACTTCTTCGCTGACGTAGGTATCGTCGATATCCACGTTGTTCTGAAAAGAACCTAGGCCTTTATTCTTGGAATGCTGGGTCGGTGTGCGCAGTAACATCTTGGTGTTTTCCGAACCTACACCCAGACGATGCACTTCTAGGTTTTGGAGGCGATTGAAACTTCGAGATCTCAATAAAGAGTTATAGCAATATGAACCAGGTTCAAATGCAATGACCCGCGCATCTGGAAATTTCCGCGCGTAGTAGAGGCTCTCAAAGCCAATATTGGCACCAATTTCGATGATCACGGGTGCCGCAGGAAGAAAGTACTCGCTTTGCCGCAAGATGTCTGCTGACCAACTTCCAGTGCCAATGATTTGATTTTCGATGGCACCGCCGAATTCCAACCATACCCCGAATTTGGTCCCAGTCAGATCTACCAATCTAATCATTGGCAGGCGCGCCTTGCGCAGGGCGCGTGCAGCTTTCTGACGGAAATAGATTCGCGGCACCTTGACAGAGAACAAGTGATATAGACAGAATATAATTTCCCGCACGAACAGTCGAATATTATTCATAGGACTTAAATGATCTCAGGCGCTCTGAATTTTGTGAATGGACAGCTTGCGTGTCGCATAAAGCGTGAACGCGATGAAGACGAGTCCACTGTAGAGCGTATTCATTTGAAAAACCTGCAAAGGCGTGGATGCGCCGATGAGTGAAAAACTGATTGCCATCGAGAGCACAGGAAGCCCAACAGCTGCCAATGGATTCATGATGTACCCTTTAACGGCAGCAATATTGAACGCAATGCCGCTGGCGATTCCGAGAATCGCAGATGCGATACTCCATGCAACAACCTCTCCAAGCGTTGAATACTTTTCTCCGACCAACATGGGTATCAGGCCCGGCCACAGCCGAAGAACGGCTATTGCGCCCAACCCGCACAACAAGACCCCCCCAATGACAAGAAAGAGAATGCCGAGTTGTTGGCGCACGCTCCACTGAGCGCGCGAGAAGCGCGGGACAAATATCAAACCGACGACTGCAGATATTACGCTGCAGGCCGCAGCAAGTCGCCCTGCAACCCCCACTTGAGCGATAGATTCGGCGCCGCCAAGCAAAGATATCAGCCAGACATTTATTTGGCCCGAAAATGCGTAGTAGAGTGCGCCGGGAAGTGAACGTCTAACATAGTTTCGATAGGTGGTCCTTGTCTCCTCCTCCACTGGCCCGGCAGACTGGACCAGAGGCTTGATCAGCCGCTGCAAGGGCGCGTTGACTACAAGTTGGACAACGCCGGCCAAAAGAACGGCCACCCAGGCAGCAGGCCAAAACCCAAGCCCAACAGCCAGCATAAGTACGCGAACTGCGCCTCCAGCGACTTGCAGCAACTGCAGTGCGGCAATCTGCTGGCTGAGTTTCAGCAAGCTTTCTCTCAATTGGCTTGTGACAGTGAACAGGAAGAGCGGCAACAATGCCAAGCAGATCAGTACTGAATTCAGGACGCTGGACTTCTGCTCGGTCAGCATGAAAGCGAGCACAGGCAACGCCAGTATCAACGCGACTACAGATAGTATTCGACGGAAGCGTCTTGCCTCGGTGAAGATCGCGCCCAATCGGGCGGGATTCGTCCAACAAGGCCCGCCTAACGCCATCAGCCCCATGCTGACGCCTGCGTCGCTCAGCACCGTAAGCATTCCCAAGGTTGCGAGAGCCAAAGTGTAGTAAGCATATTCTATTGGCGTCAAGAATCGAATAATTATC
>JAYVLG010000161.1:0-3017 GCA_043759595.1 Sulfurirhabdus sp.
AGCGTTACACTGTGCAAAATTGTGCCAAAGTAGGAGGCACTTTCAGTTTCGGCGCCTTCTTCTTCGCCTTCGGCAAAGGAAATCATCTTGGCATCCTGACCTTGTGATAAAGCTTCCGCTTTGATCCACTCAGCAGAGCGCGCTGCATTCAATATCTGCACTTCATCCAATTCACCCTGAAAGAAATGCTCGCCTGATGCAGTTGCACCCAATACCATATTGCCGTCAAGCGCAACCATTGCTGCGGGCTCAGATGCAACCTGTTTGCCATCAACATAAATCGTTACAGCATTTGAAACCGTGACAGCAATATGATGCCAACCGCCCGGCGCGACCAGTACATTACTTTTCACCTCGACCGGTTTTGCACTCTTCAAGCTGGCATATAAACCAGAGGCGTCCATTCCAATTTCTATGCCACCAGCACTACCTTGCCGAGAAAAAAGCACTTCATCCTTTGCCGCTTCCTCTTTAACCCCGGCCTTGCTTCCAGCTTCTTTGGGCGCATTGACTTTCACCCAGGTCATGAAAGTAAAACCCTTATCGGCCGAAATACTATTGGCAGGAGTCCCGATTATGACAATTTTGCTTTTTCCATTGAACGATGCAGAAGATCCAATCACTGAACCGCTCTGCATTGTCACACCATGAGAGGTGATTTGATTACCATAAGCAGTAGAATCTTTGAACCCGTTTTTGTCCTCAAAATGCAGAACGGCCAACTGGCTTACGTCGTAAATCCCTTTATCTTCACTGACGGTTGCTTTTTCATTACCGTAATACATCCAGAATGATTCAGCTTTTGATGCGCCAGCCACTTTCGGCAAGTTCACCCAGATAAGTGCCAGTTCATTTAAAGGATCAAATTTTTCAATATGAAATTTAAGGGGCGTTTTATCATCACCAGCAACAAAACGAATGTCAGAGCCATCCACTTTTGCACTTGCAAAAGGAAAATTTCCTGTATGCAAGCGAACCAGCACAGGAACCTGATCAAGACTTTGTTTGATATCAGCCCCGGTCTGAGTCGTGTCCAATTTTACTTGTGTTCGGCTGGCCCAGTCGTTGCTCCATTTAGCTTGAGCCAGGGTTGGCAAAAGCAAAGCGATAGCAAGGCAACTAATTATTCGTTTCTTTATTAGGATATTTAATTTCATGATGAAAGCTTAATAGATTAATGTTTCAGAATTGTTATGAAGAAATAACTTGTGCGTAAATTAAGACTATTCGCCCAATCCAATGACTTCCACGTTAAGGAAAGAGGGTTTATATGTTTCCTGTGTTGATCTGGCTGCATCCCCCAGGTTTTTGGAAATATCACTTCCTGTCTTACCAGCATCTGCGCCAGGGTTGCTGACACCGGTCAAACCGGCAGCAACCGGGGTACTGGCCACAGGGATACCAGTGGCAGTACCCGTCACCTGGATATTAGAAGCGCCATCTACGCGCACAGCCGCCAAATGCAGATCACCCGCAGAGCCAATACCGGCATCACCCGCATTAATGAATCCTTTTGGTGCAATCAGATCTACCGATCCAGCCTTAGCATTGCCTGTTAACAGAACACGAATTCCGCTTCCTGTTGCAGCGCCGCGATATTCCACCTTGGTTGAACCGTCCGCTTGAGGGGTAATAATGGGCGGGGGTACGGATTGTGCCGTTTTTGCCCCTTTACCTGCGTCAATATTGCCCTCGGACGACCAGAGCAGAATATCGCCTCCCTGCAAGGTAAATACCCTTGAAGAATTCACCAGAAAATCTCCGCTGGAAACGGCGCGAACATTGCCTCCTTTCATAGTCACTACACCAATCAAGGATGGAAGCAATGGAATATCTTTTTCAATTACCTTGGATAAAATCATCTCCATCGGAATATTGGCAAGACCGGCATTCACTGCTCCACCTGGAACAAAAATATCAATATTGCCGCCCCGCTCGGTTTTGATTTGGCTGAAGAAAAGATTCAGGTCGCCTTTGTAACTCGTATTCGGGAATAAATTGCCAATTTCATTGAGTCCAGCTGTGTATTTTTTGATTGGATCAGTTTCCCTGCCTGAATCTCTGAGGGCACCAAAAAATGTGTCGGAAAATCCCGTATAAATACCGTTATCGGCAAATGTAGCATTCGAATTCGCATTAGCTACCCCCGCGATAACAGTAATATCCGCACCTTGGTCAGGTAAAGCCAGATTATTTTGGTTACCTTTGGTGACGACACCTACAGAGTTACCTAAATCAATATTTCTGCCTGCCGTCATCAGCAGCCTGCCAGGTCCGCTCAACTCTATGGTTCGGAAATTAGTCTTCAGCGAATTGGAATCGTTACGCGGCAAAATGTAGTAGATATCGCGTCCTGCACTGATGGTCGTCTCATCCGAGGCATGCACGTTCTGACCGAGCAAATCGAGACCAACAATATCCCTCCCGGCTTCAATTAACGCTGATTTTGGAAGCAAATAGGTAGACTCATCTTCCTGAGCTGAACTTTGCGCAATGATATCGCCTTTCTCGGCAATAATTCTCACTGGCGTTTTATCATTACTGTGTAGTAAAGCCGCTGAATGGGCTTCTGGCGTTTTAAGCCTGTATACCAACTTCTGATTGGTGTCTGTGTACTTGGATACAGGAGTCGTTACGCCTGGCAATAATCCAGGGTCAAGATCAGACATATTTATCTGACCGTGCGTCGTAATATTACCTTCCGCAAGTAAAGACAAGTTACCTGTTGCTGAGGGGAAAAGTGAAAACTGCTTATTTACTTCAATGTTACCACCCAAAGCAGTTGCGGCCAGACTGCCCGGATAGATCAGGAGCGAGTTAAATTCATCGCTTGAATTAGTCAGCTTGGTCAGATTATTCAAGTCGCTAATGTTATTTTCAAGGGTGACATCGCCAGCAATTGATGTCAGCGACACTTTACTTGTCGGCGCATAGGTAAAGAAAAATGAAGTGACATTTTTCTGTCCACTACCCAAGGCATAGACCGTCGGGTTCATTACAGTGCCTAAATGCAAATC
>JAYVLG010000162.1:0-17154 GCA_043759595.1 Sulfurirhabdus sp.
CCAAGGCATCCATTCAACACGAATACCACAGGTAGGACAGTCTACACGTCGAGGAGCATAGAGGAAGAACACCTTGATGCCCCACATGGGTACAAACTCGAATCGTCGCTGCGGCAATCGGTCATATCCACTACATCGGCGACCGCAGATTGAACAGACAGGGCGGCTGTTTGTTCGTGGGTGCACCTCTACTTCAAGTGTCGGCTCCTTTGCATCCTCGGTCAGTCGTACCGTACCGTACACAAAAGACTTGAACTTCTGAACCAGATTCAGGATAGTCTTGATCTGCATCTTGCCCTGCCTTTCTGATTTGATGGTTGGTCGCACTTCCATCTTCTCAGATTTAGGGCAGGATGCACTATCCTTGTCATAATTTACTCTTGCCGGGTTCCTTTACCCACAAATTATTCTGAAGAGCCAGATTTCGAAACGCCCGCAGAAAGATTTAATGCATGTGTTGCATCGACGGGTTGAGCTGGCACAGCTTAGGTGGCTATGCACTTCGGAATTGAATCCGCCACTTAAAAAAGAAACATTATTTAGGAGTTTTAAATGAAAAAGTACTTATTACTTTCATGCGCCTACTTATTTTTATCAACGCAAGTTTTTGCGAATGAAGCAATAATATCGTGTAGTTACAATTCAAGATTGTACGGACTTCTTACAGAAGTTTATAAAATTAATGAAGATACATCAATAATAACTACTTCGGGTGGAAACAGATATACAAAAGATGGTGAAACTTACGTTGCCACAAGACAGAAAGGTACTAGGTTTATTAATACAATTAATGAAGATATTATTGAATTATCAGCTCAATGGACAATCCGAAGCTCTGGAAAATCCTGCAAAGCGGTTACTACAATAAATCGCATTACTGGTGAATTCAACGAAACTAATGATTGTGCTAACACTGATGATAATGGAACTTGTCAAAAAGCAACCCACAGGTTCTAAAACTTTGACTGTTCTCTCTCTAAATTACTAGCTTGATAACCGAATTTACGATTAAAGCGCAGTAACTACTCAGGTATGCCGAAATAACATCAGCATACCTGGTTCACGAAAAGGCAGCGGCAGCCTATAAGGAAAGGCATGGATGAACTGCCCGAACTTGGCCTGCTTAGTATTGCCGAAAAAGACGATCTAATCCGCGCGTTGTTTGCGCAAGTGGCCGCACTGACCACCAAGGTCACCGAACTCGAAGGTCGTCTCGCCCTGAACAGCCAAAACTCCAGCAAACCACCGTCCTCAGACGGGCTAAACAAACCCAAGCCGAAATCGCATAAGGCGGGGCAGAATCCAACCGGTGGCCAAAAAGGGCACGTTGGACACACCCTTGCGAGCGTCGCGCAACCCGATCACATCGAAGCTCATTCTCCACCAAGTCACTGCGACGCCTATCATCGTCCCCTACCCCCTGCCGTGGTGGTCGAAACCCGTCAGGTGTTCGACATTCCGCCGCTGCGTCACGAAGTAACCGAGCACCAGGCGCTCGAAGCGTGTTGCGTCTGCGGCGAGGTGCATCGGGGCGAGTTTCCCGTAGCGGTTTCGGCACCAGCTTCGAGTGATCATTTCATAAACCCGTCGGGCAGGTTTTATCAAATTTGGCGTAAACCCCTCCGGTTTTGCAGGCGAATTCGATCAGCTGGTCAGCGCATTCCAGACTTTCGTCTGAATTTAGAATTCTCTCTCTTTTTAGGTGCTCTATGTAATCTAAAAAAGTTTCGCCTTTGGTATTTTTAGCATTGACAACTTCCAGCCAGAGCTTGGGCTCTTTTCGTTTGACGGTAAAATACTTATGAATAATCTGTGGATACTCGACCCTTGAGCATGGATCCTCAGCCGTTAAATGCAGCATGGGGACTTTTACACCACCGACCATCTGCGGCTTGCATCCCGCTATTAGAAAATAATCGTCGGTCGGATAAGGCGTATCTTTTAGGTCGCGGATCATTTGGTTCAATTCGTTTCTCTCTATCTGTTCATACTTCATGCAATAATCATCATGATAGCTAGTAAACAGGGACTTTGGTTTTTGCGCCGTCGTGACGGTCGGATTGGCGTCGGATTCCGCCATTGCAAACGAACAAACCACAAGCAGCAAGGGGGCAACCACAGATCGAACAAAGAAATTTGAAATCATGTTTTTCACCTTAATATTTAGGTTTCAGCTTTTACGAAATTGCTTGACGTCGAGCCGGAAATACACAGAAAGGCCATCAGCAGAACCAGCCACCACAGCGCCCCGCATAGCGGCTGCGTAAGAAGGCCATTCCCTCTCCGACCCATAAAATGACAATTCCTTCAGTATGCCATGCAAGATCTGACCGAGTGTTATAGCCAGCATAGGTAAACTCATCCAACGCGCTCCCATAATTATCTGCATTTTCGCAGACAGCAACAGTCAAATTGATTTTCAATGGGAGATTTAACATATTGTCTCACGCGTGCTCTATTCCCTTGGCATTAAACACAATGCTTTCTAAATGGTTTACCAAAGTTTCACGATCACGGGCCTCAAATGTATGGACTAAACGCCCATCACGATAGTAATTAATCTTCTCGTCCTGCTGCATGTTCTTGTGCCTAATACCTTTCGTAGCTCCTTCGATGGGCGCGTAATAAACTTCCACAACAAACCGTCCATCAGGTTCATCAGGTGGCAACCAGGCAACATCCACAAGAAGTCGCATTCGAGTATTTACAGCAACCAGCAACGATGAACTGGTGAACCGAAAAGCCAGCACGTTTTCCTCCGTCGGATCAAGTTCGGTTAATGTGTTCCAACTTATCAACCACCCGTGAACAACACGCAAAGGTTGCAAAGCATCACTTTGTTTTTTCGTTTCAACCGGTGGCTGGGGATGCTGAATTGCCTGCACATTCGCGCCTGACGGGTTAAATACTATTGGGCCTAACTCATCAACAAAATATTGCAATAGTTCATCGGCAGCAACAGCTCCAGTGTCCACCACATTTTTGGAGAAATAATTTTTAATTGATTGAATGGCGTATTCACGCACTGGCGGGGCTATCTCAATAGTCATATTGTTACCTCATTAGTTACTCTTCTAAGCGATGCTGAAGCCAATAATGGCGGAGCTAAATATTCAGATTTTTGCTTTTATAAAACTGTGTGGAGTCTGGCCCGACATGCTCAGCAAGGCCATCCGCAGCACCGGCCATTCAAGCCAGGCATGGGCTCCAGCTGCTACGGCATATAGTTTGCGGGCAGCGCCATAATCGCTCACATAATAGGCAAGCATCAGTGATGCCGCCGCCAGTGCGCCAAGCTGCATTTGGGATGACATCACTGCCTTACCAACACGCTGAACCTCGGCTCGCGGCAACAAATAGATCACGCAATAGTAGTGCAAACATTGCGCCAGCACGATGGCAGATAACAGTGCCTGTCGATAGTCCCCACCCCACCCATACAGCAGCTGTCCTTCTAGTAGCCGCAAACTGGCTGCGCCAAAAGGCAACATTGCTCCGCCAGTCCAGCCACTACCCACCACCAACAAGGGCAGTACAAACAGGCCGCTGATCATCCACGCCAACGGCCTACAAGATAAAGGGGTAGTGGCAGCCATAAAGCCACCAACAGCAAGAGCACCAGAAAAATGCCGTGCGGTATAGCGCGGGGCATGGTCGTCATGATCGCAACTGCAGGGCACCAATTTTATTCGACCGCAATCCAATGGACTCATCCAATGGAAAGAAGGACGCAACCTGACAGGCAAGCAAGTGGGACAGGCAGGATACCCTGGCGACGCGCTTTGCCGGTTGTGGTTGCGTAAGCTGCGATATCAACGGCAGTTCGCAGGCAGTGCCGATGCATTTCTGTGGATTTTTTTGCATTGCCAAACTCACTATTGTTGAAGACCACGCCAGTTTAAACGACACAGATGGAAAAAAGGGGTTATAGGTGGCTGAATAGGAAGGCGTTGCGGCAATCCGTATGGCTGCAAGGGTTGCGATGTGCAAGCGTGATCACGAGCGCTTATTCCCCAAACCCACAGGGCATGCCTTATTAAACTTGGTGTACACAACGCCAGCTTAGCAGCCGAAATCGATCAGTTGACTGACGCATTCTTTGACACCTGTTGTATTAAATTTCTAGCAATCCACAATCCATGCTTTAATGGGTACCAATCGATCGACACAAGAAAATCTTGATTTAATCGCTTCTCCGAACACCCTGCACCACAGGCCATGTTAGCATTTCTCGAATAGGAATAAATATGAAACGGATTATTTTTTCCGCCATCTTGGCATTGTCTTCAACAATCGTGCATGCCGATGATGATGCACTTTTTAACGAGGCGATAACAAGTGGCAATGTGGCCCAAGTTAAAGCGATGCTGGCCAAAAATGTGAATATCAACGCCACAGATGAATATGGGTATACACCACTACACCATGCCATGCGCATAGACATCGTCGCTTTGTTATTGGCCAAAGGCGCCAACGTCAATGCAAAGGGCGGCGCCTTGAAGGGCACGCCTTTGCATGGTGCTATAGAAGATGCAGAAAAGGGTGTCGTTGAATTAATGTTGGAAAATGGCTCAGATATCAATGCCACAAGAACAGATGGACAAACACCACTAACTCTTGCAGTGGAATCGCGTAAAAAAGATGTTGTTGAATTACTTCTGGCGAAACACGCGAATATAAATGCGGCCAACAACTGGGATTTTACTGCATTGCATATAGCGGTATACAAGAATCTGCCGGACATCGCCACTTTGCTGTTTAACGAAGGCGCGAACATCAACGCACAGCAGGAAAAAGGACCGACGCCGCTTCATGTGGCGGTCAAAGAAAGTCGAATCGATATGATTAAACTTTTAATCGCTCATGGCGCCGAAACAAGTATAACAAATAAAAAAGGCGATACGCCATTGGACGATGCCATATCCAGCCAAAAAACTGAAATTGCTGAATTGTTGCTGGAAAAAGGGGCGCCGGTCAATGCCATTGACAAGGATGGGCGCACTCCTTTGTACCTTGTCGCCCAATACGGCAATGAACACTTGGCTGACTTATTACTCGCCAAAGGCGCGAATGTTAATGCCGCACGTTGGGATGGGCGTACACCGATCTTTGGGGCTGCAGCGAGCAATAACAGGGCAGTGGCTGATTGGCTCCTGTCCAAGGGCGCGCAGCTCGACATCAAAGATACGCATGCCAATACCCCACTGCATGTGGCTGCTCAATTCAATAATTCCAGTGAAGTCCCATCCTGGCTGCTCGATCACAAAGTCGACATCAATGCGCGTAATGACAAGGGCAACACCGCACTGCATCTCGCGGCCGATACCGATCGCTTGGCTGTCGCAGAACTGCTGCTTAAGAAAGGCGCCAACACAAGCATCAAGAATAATGATGGAATGACGCCACTGATGCTCGCACAATACAGCAGGTCGAAACAAGTCTCTAAATTGCTTGGCGCGCAACCCGCCGTTGCTGTGGCACCCGTTACCAAAGCAAAAGTCGCCCTGAATGAATCAGAATTTGAGTCGTGCGCCAGAAAAGCTGTACTCTTTGATCGCAGCTACAACACCTTCAACAAATTGGTGGAAAGACATCAAGCCGGCGATCGGACTTATTCCGAAGCAGAACTTCAAGCAAAATTTGATGAGGTCATGCGCCAGGAAACGAGCGGGCCGGATTGCACAAATGGGTTGAATCCGAGCCACGCCGCCAAATACTGCAGTCAATCACGATACGAAAGCGTGTGGTGCAGTCGGCTCATGCAGGCCCCAGAGGTTAAAAAATATCTAGGCCAATAAAGCACCCCGCAGCAAGCTACGGGGTATTAACTGCGCTCTTCAATCCGCTGGTTTTCAACCTGCCTTCGCCCCAAGGAGCGGGGAATTGAACCCGCAGAGATTAAGTAGTGTCTCAACGAAAAACTCCGAGCTTCAATAACGGCGAGCTGTTCGATGAATTTTGCCGAAGCGAAGATTTGTAGTAGTCCCGGATTTGTGCGGGTTCTGTTACGAAATTATGGGGCGAGGCGTGGATTATGGCCAAAATATTCGTTCCGAATTACCGCCAATTCCAAGTAGAAAACAATCTTCAAAAAGCTAAAATCCATTCGCTATTTTCGCGCTAGAATTCCATTCCAGAACGTCAGACACCGTGATTTTTTGGATGAAAGGAGCATGAGATGCGCGTAGTGCAGAACCCACAGATGACAATAGGCGAAGTCGATATTTCGCAGATCAAGTTTGACCTCAAATCACGCGACGACATACCGAAGATTTTGAGAGGCTTGCAGCATCTGTATATGGACATTCCGCTGCGCACAAAGATATTTCAATTGCTCGAAGCGGAGATTTCGCCGCAGGTGAGCAAGCGCAATGAGCGGCCCGGCATGGCGCTGTGGAAGATATTGGTGTGCGGTGGTGGTGAGGCTGGATTTAAATGAGGATTATGACCGGTTGCATGAACTGGTGAATCATCATGACACGCTTCGCACGGTGCTGGGGCATGCTGCGTTTGATGAAGAGATGTACCACTATCAAACCCTCAAAGACAACGTCAGCCTGGTCACGCCGGAATTGCTGGACAAGATCAATCAAGTCGTCGTGGACGCTGGGCATGCGTTGGTCAAAAAAAAGAAGGCGAAGCGCTGCGTGGGCGTTGCGACTCATTTGTGGTTGAAACGGACGTGCATTTCCCGACCGATATCAACCTGCTGTTCGACGCGATGCGCAAAGTCATCACGCTGATGGCGCAATGGTGCGACGAGCGAGATGTGGGCGACTGGCGGCGGCACGCATACAATGTCCGGCACATCAAACGCCTCATGCGCGCCGCACAAAACAAGAAGCGCAGCAAAGCCAAATCGGAAGAACAGCAGAGGAAAAATGAAACACTTATTGTGAAAGCGAATAAGGAATATCTGGATGTCGCCGGGCGCTATCTGCAAAAAAGCACGCGATACGATTGCCCTGTTCGAACAGCAGGGCTTCACGGGCGAATTTGATGTTCTGAAGAAGCTGGAAATTGAAGGCTTCATGCAACACGCGATACGCCAGATCGACCAAACTGAGCGCCGTGTCATGCTTGGCGAAGTCATCCCGCATGACGAGAAGGTATTCTCAATCTTTGAGCCACACACCGAATGGGTCAGCAAAGGCAAAGCCGGTGTTCCCGTGGAACTGGGTGTCAAGGTATGCATTCTGGAAGACCAGCACCAGTTCATTTTGCATCATCAAGTGATGCAAAATAAAACGGACGATCAAAGTGGCCGTTTCGATGGTGGGCGAAGCGAAAATGCGGTTTCCTGTTTTGAATAGTCAACGTCAATATCAAGCTGCGCCCCCTTGCTTAGCAATGTGATTTAACCGTCACTTACTTTGTGCCTAGATACTACGTATGCGATAGTTGCAGCACTCGGCACATGACTTGGATATAAAACTGCTGCTGGCGATGCCAGCGATGAATTCGTCCTTCACGGCAGTTCCCGCGCAAAATACACTGCATTTTTAGAAAACTTTTTTGCCATCTGAGCTACCTACCGGTTTGGCGTCTCCACGGATGCCGGGACCGCCATTGGTTGATTTGCGCAACCGGGAACATTCGCTGGCATCTGGATTGCTACTGCAACGTTTCCGGATGGCATCCAATTCTTCTTGAAGTTTTTCCCTGACATGCTGTTTTGCCTTGTTGATGAGAGAATCTGATTCTGTTTTATTGCTCAATACGTAGCAACGGAATTTAGTACTGTCTTTAGCAACGGGAAAACAGTCGCAAGGCGATTTATTTGCTCCTGCATCCTGTGCACGTTTGCAAGTGTCATCACGCCCTTCACCAGTCCCCATCGCATAGCCATCCCATGGCGAGGGTCGGCGCCCCTTGCTATCAGAGGGAACCGCAGCAATCCATTTTTCACCAGTACTGCGGCAGGTAAACGCTGTAGATTCGTCCCCCTGTTTAGCACCTGAGTATGAGCCGCAGTCCCAATTGCCTTTGATTTTACGAATACACACCTGTATGTCGATGGTCTCGTTGCAAATATTTTTGTAATTGAAAGAGTGACTTTCTGCTTCCCCACAATGATTGCCTCTTTTTTCCCCTGTGACCTGAACACAACGGCTTGCAAGTTCCAGTTCTGGGTTGGCCCAAGCTACAGAGGTTGATACCAAAAGAGTTGATGCAGTAGCTAGTAATAGGCAAGCAAGCATGGACGTTTTTGGCATGGAAAATTCCTTCAATTTAATTTACAGTGATCGCCGCCATCAGTAAAGCTAAAGTCTGTAATGATAAGTTGGTACTCGATCAATCCTTGGTAGCCCCCCAGCAGCGCAGGAGACCACCTTATTTATATTAGTGTGCCCATATATTTCATCATCTCCTATTTGTATAGTAGGCATCAACTGTACAAATATACTTATTATTGCCCTCATCATCAGTTTCCGAAGAGCAATCGCATTGCCCAAACCCGGTAACTTTTCCATAATACTGGGTAGAATTATTAACGGCTACTTTGGCTTGATTCTTTGCGTTTGCACAGGCTTCCGCTCTGTTAGAGTAATTGGGCCAGTTATCGGTCGTACCGGTGGCTACTTCTGCAAAAGCAACGTTTGAAATCAAGAAAAACGAAAATACATATATTGCTATTTTGTACATTTTACATCCTCCCAATAATGATAAATTAAAGCAGCTACACTCTCGTCATAAAGCTGTTGCGCTTCAGACTTAAAAAGCCCAACAGTTCTATCAGTTTCGAAATTTCAGGCTACGTTCTTCCAACGCGGCTTTTCTCATAATCACCTTGCAAGACCATTTGTTGATTAACTTCCAATTCTGCGCGTCTCCGTTGGATTGTTGTTCGCACTGTTCGCAGACACCACCGGCCTTGGCTTTATAACCACTCCATATCCTGGAATTTGCATCTTTACAAGCTTCTTGCATGGAAACACCATTACCAATCATCTCTACATCCCCTTCCTCATAAACTGCATGAGCGGATACACTCATTGCCATCATTAATAGAGAAAACAAAAAAATTATCTTTTTCATATAACATCCTTTTATATATCCCAACTCAAAATTTGAGGTATGCGGGCTTCAGGCGCGTGCTCCACCAGTTTTTTGGTGAACTGCTTGAGCAACCCATCTCCCCCATTCAGGTCTTCCGGTTTCTTGCAATCAGCCAGCAGTTAGTACTTACGGTAATACAATTCCTTCTTCTAGGATGGCTAATTTATTGCCAAATTAACTGTTTTCACAATAAATTCTTACACCCTTTTTTCCAACATCCTTAATTGCCGTTCAGAATTGGAGTGAGAGGTTTTGCTCCGCATTGGCTCCCCAATATCCTATCTAATTTGGCAATTAGATTTACATTTTTGTTATAAGATTCTGTCGCAATATCTGCATTCTTCGCTGCAACTGCGTCATTCGAAGAAGAACACGCGTTGACAGCATCCAGATAAGCAACCCGAGATCCCTTAAACGCAACCGCTGCAAGATATGCTGCCATTCTTGTCTCCTTACCAGCTCCACATATCTGTTCATTTGACGCATTGTCTTTAATCAATGCCTGCATTTTATCCAAGTATCCATTTGATGCAGATGTATATTTATTCCCATCGATTCCTTTCGAATTACCTATATCTAATGATGAAATACAATCTGCATAAGTAAAGCTTGCGCAGAGCAAGCCACCCAGAAACACCAGTACTTTCATATTTATTTGCCCATTCCAAAAAAACGATTTGTTCACAGAAGGAAAATGCACACCACTCCCACTAAATTTGTCTTACCGGTGTAGTCAGAGAGTACGACTGACGTCACCTGATAACTGATTTCCCCAGCGCAAACATTCTGTGTAGCAGCTATTAATAATCGATATCCACGCGGCGGTTCTCGGCCCACGATATTTCATCTCTGCCCTCTGCTTTTGGTCTTTCTTCGCCGAAGGAAACCACTTCAACTTGCACTTCAGGTACACCATAAAGCTTGAATAACATATGCACCTTATCTGCACGCAACATACCCAAAGCGATGTTATATTCACGACTGCCTCGCTCATCAGTATTACCCTCAATGACGATGTGGCGTGTTTTGTTGCTTAACAGATATCTACTATGCGCTTCAACTAATGGTTTAAATTCGTCTTTAACGGTGTAACTGTTGTAATCGAAATAGATACTGCGTTTTGCGAGAATACTATGGGTATCCTCGAGCGGATCCTGGATGCGTGAACCTATACAACATGTTTTGTGCTCATCCGGAAGGGTTTGATTAGATTCTTCGATAACGTTGTGATCTGTAACCTTATCATTGATCTTGTCGGTAGTGCTGCACGCGGATAGAAATAACATGCCTAAAACGATGAGGATGATAGTTTTAATGTTGTACATTTTGTTATCCTTATTATTGAATAGCATTGGTTTGTGCCGACCCCATTTAACTTGCCAAATTCCCAATATTTTCGAATCCCTTTTGGGGCTCAAAAATCTAAATTCTTTAAATGAAACGGAACAGTTAATGCGAAGGGGTTAATCTTTTGTCTTTATTTGGGATTTATTTGGCGGAGTATTGCCGCATATAGCACAGACTCACGATGAAACCTATATTGGATGGGACCGTGTAAGGGATGAAGTTGGTAATGCAGGAGTTCAGTTTAGGGGCTAAAACGGTTATTTTTCAGTGCTTTGATTTTTGCATCCAGTTTTTCTGGCACGAAATAGTCCGAATAGGCTTTGTGGAATTTCTCCCACTCCTCCAGCGCATTCTGTTCCATATCAGCTTTGATTAGTTCATCCATCAGCGTGAGCCAGGCTTTGGCTTTAGGATTTTCGGCAAGGTTTGCACCGGATGCGGGACTTGCGATTGGAGATTCAGAAGAAGTGGCAGAAGCGACTTTGCTTCTGAGCAAGTGATGGATGCTCCCAATCTGGTATTAATTAATCAGGGGAATCTGCCTGAATATCCGCCTGTGCAATGATTGTCGGGGCACCTCCGCTGCCACAGGAACTTGCTTGTGCAGACCATTTTGCTTGGTAGCCAACAGCGGCATTACGCGTTACCGGAGTGCTCGACGCAACTACTAATTTATGGCTAAGTTCCGAAAGTTGACCTAGGCGACCCATATTGCATGGGCTGCATCGCGCCGTTTGACAACAGCATCTCTGCTCTGCTGTTGCACAAGCAACGTCACTAGCGCATGGAGATACTGACACCATATTGAACGAACGCGGCCCATATTCGTGGATCAGTGAACTCCTTGCCATGTTCCCCACGAGCAAACTCGCGTTTGGTCTGGTTCAATGCCGCAAGAAGATCAGTGCCTTTGCGAACCTTCGTCATGAACACCTTCATGAACAAAGCTGTACCTTTGTCATCCACCGGCCAAAGCGACATCAGTGTGTTCGAATTACCCGCCAGCAGAAATGCGTAAGGAAGACCCATCACGCCTTCGCCACTGACATTGCGGCCAATGCCTGTATCACATGCCGACAGGAGCACCAAGTCAGAATTGAGTTGCAGGTCTAGTACGTCCGTGTCCTGCAGATACCCCTGGGATGACCCATTCGCCATGGATAACACCAGTGCGCTGCGCTCGTCGTCCACGTAGCCGTGGGTCGCAAAATGCAAAATTCGAAACTGTCTTAATTTACCGCTGTGCTGCAGCTTATTCAGTTGTTTGAGGCTAGCTTGCGAACCTAACAACTGCTTCGCTCCCGGATAAATACGCAGCATCTCATTCGACTCGGCCCGTGTTCCTGCGAGTTGTCGCCATCTCAGCGCTGCGAGAGCGCTTGGCACTACTAGTGGTTTAGGTGTCATATCAGCCTTCACCGAGTAATCTGGATCGGCTAATGTCAACAAAGTCGGGCCGACAGCTCTCGGTTTACGCGCCCGAGCAGTCAGCTCCTCATGCACCGCAAGGGACTGCACATAGGCAATATCAAGGGTATCAAGAATCGGAACACCGCCGTTCGAGAGCGTTTCGAAAGGCAAATACGCGAGCTCCCCGTCCGGGCTGATTACCAACCGCCGCGCGAGTTTGAAGTCTGGCTGAAAGGGTGCCAGCAGTAGATCGAAGATCGCATCGCCCAACTCAGAAAGGGATTGGGCTCGCACCGAACCGGCCTGCGGCCGTGCGAAAGCTCCGAAGGAGCCACCAGGCTGGCGCCAAACTGGCACGCCCCGCAGCGCCAGACCATGGGCACCAGTTTGGGGCTGCGCGATGACTTTCACACCGCGGCTTGCACCTGCGCCGGACTGCAACAACTGGCGATATAGGTCAAGCGTCGACACCATCGGCTCGGACACCGAAACGAAACGGCTCACCAGTCGGTGAGTGCCCCATCGGCCGGTACGTTGCGGGTCGGGTACAGCCAGAGTGCCAACATAGCCCCCCGGTACACGCAACCAGGACAAATAAGCTTCGTCCGCGCCTAACGAAGTGAAGAGCGTTCCAGAACTCATGTTCAGCTCGTGCAAAACAAGGTCGCTATTGCCTGCGTTTAGCCACATCTTTCTAGGTGAAACGCCGGATGCTTCAGCCTTGCTTGATGCTAACTCTTGAAGGTAAAGCTCCTGAGCCAATGATTCGTTGCCAGCCGTGTCTTCCATTATGGCGGCGAGCAGAGGACGATGCAAGACCGTTTTACCTGAAGAATTTTCGGCCACAAACTTACGAATACCCGCTTGAACAGCTAATCTGGCATCAAGCCTTACGCGCGCCGCATCATCGTGTACTCCAGCAAACTCCAGTTGCCATCGCTTGAGACGCAGACGCCGCAATAGCGACTGGGTGCGCAGCGATTCAGTCCGGTCGAACCACAACACATCACCTTCCTGGACCGTTGCCTTGACGCGCGATCGACTGAGTTCATCGTATCGGGCCAGATTTTTCAGGGTCGACGCGTCCACACCAGTGAGAAGAGTTCGCTCGTCGTGTATCTGATCATCCAATGCCGCGTAAAGTGCTTGCGCGGCTCCCTTCCCGCCTGTGCTGGCGGCCAACGAGTCCGCAAGTGCCCACACGATCTTGCGTTCAACGGCGTTGAAGCGACCGACCCGGCATTCAGCCAACCAGCGCGCCGATTGCTGCAATAGTTCAGGTTCGCGACCTTGCGCAATAGTCAGCAAGTCATTGAAATGGCGAACACGGCTTGCAGCGCACTGCGCCGACGAGGCACAAGCCTTGATCGCCATTTCAAGAATCGATATTGTTTCGGCAGGTCGCGCCGCACGCAAATTCGCCAAGGCATACTCAGTAGTAATCACGGAGAAGCCGCAGCCATGCTCAATGAGTCCCTTAATTACCTGCATGCCATCGGCCAGTTCGCTTATCGCGTGAGCGTGCGCCAGATCGACCCGCATACGTTCAGTCTGCAAGCCGCATCCGATGGACGACTTAAGCTCCGGTCGTTGCTCAATAATAAACTCAGCCACTCGTTGCCAGTTGCTGCCCTGTTCCACCTCGCCCAACTGAAAAGCTAACCGGGCCAAGTTCAATGAGGCCAGCAACATACGCGCATCATCCCCCTTGGTTATCGCTTCCATCAGAAGCGTCAACCACGAACTGGCAGCATATGGCAGACGGTCGATTGTCTCGGCATATTTTGCTGCAAGGATAAAATTGATATCATGCTCCAGGCGCTGTCGCTCGCCATTCGCAGCTTGATCACTGGCAGGCTTATCAGCCAGCCAGGCAATGGTGGTCTGGCGCTTTTGCTCATGAGAGCTGTAGTAAGCAAGGAAAAGCTCGTCATAGCCCAACTCAAGCCAGACCGTTGCGGCAAAGCCGGCCATTCCGGCCTGCCCACCGCACAGATTGAACACGCGTGCATCGAATGAACCAAGGATAGGTGCTATATCACACAGATCAGACAATGCAGACCAGATCACGGCCGTGCGCTCCGTTCGGGGTTCTGCGCTTGCCTGCTCCAGAATATCCCGAAGCCCACTTAACTGTGATTGCAGAATTAGAACGCACGACCCAGGCTGCTGTTTGCAAGCCTCCCTGAACTTGCCAAGGTGTGGTGTCCATTCTCGCTGCTGGAAAGTTTCGAAGTCATACCAGCTGAGTACTCTCTGCTGGGTGAGACGTTGTGCATAATCCTGCATTAACGCCGTCATTTTCTGCGTGAGAACGCTATCGGGTGCAAGCTGTGCTGGCACAACCAACGGCAAGCTTTGTATGGCGTAGGCCGAACCGATTGAGATCAGTAACGATAACAGGGCACACAGCACAATGCGTGTCATGCGCTGACGCCAATGCTGACGAAAATTCGAAAGCCGCGAGGATGACCAACCCACATGCTGAGTAACTTCCTAATGCTGGCTGCATCCCAAAACTTGACTATTACACTTCGCCGCGTATGCCCGGATTGCACCAAAACCTGCACCGTGTCTGCAATTACGCTGACTGATTGGCCCAGCCCAAAGATGAACCTAACACCAAGACACGCTATCCATTTTATGGTTATTTCTGGCGAGGGCGCCAAATCGAATATGCGATCAACCGCGTGTAGGACAACATCCTCCAATCTGGCTTTAAGTGAAACCAACGCACTATGCAAAAGCATCATTCCGAAATATTGAATGTGAATACCTGCATAGACGTTCTTGAACTTGGTGCTTGAGGTGCTCTTTCTCCGCCGCGTGTCTTGTAAGCAGAAAACCCGGCATCCATAAATGCCATGACATCAGGATCACTTCCTTCACGGGTACCGATGTCTCTATTTGCAACTAGAGGTGACTGCGCAAGGAACGAAAAGTCTGCACGCTCCTGCGTCTTGGCGGCTTCAACAGCAATGGTCAGCATGCGTTCCAAACCTATCGTATCATCAGTGACATCAACATCGATATCGTAATTGGCTTTTGGTTCCAGCCGATTACTTGCCCCTGGACCATCAGGGAAGAGCACATTGATACCGTACCGTGCATCCACATACAACATGGTCACATCAACCGATGACGATCCATTGTTACGAAGGCTGACGGTGATACGGTCACCTGCGCGCAGGATGAGCACCTGATCTTTGCTATAGGGCATTTCCTTGCCATCCTTCTGGACGACCTTCAGGGCCACTTCAAGCTGTGAATTGTTAGTGCTTGCGCTCGGCAGGCTGGCGGCAAGTCGAAGGAGATTTGTTGTGCGGGCAATTGCGTGCAACGATTCGGAAAGCTTATCACCCAAGCCCCCGTCAACACCTGCCGTTTGTTCTCGCAAAAGTGTCGCGCTTTGCATACAGGCACCAGCCGATTTAACACAATCTACACCCTGTAATGAAGGTGGTAATAAAAGGATGCGGTCTGGCAGCAACTTAAGCATCACGTCACCGGTGGTCGGCGCATCTTCCCACTGAATGACCGTACCAGCAACTTTCGTTTTCCCTGCACGCATTCGATCAACCACCTCTTTGTACCCGCAACTCTTACCACAGTCTTTTGCGTCAACACTCACACGCAATGTGTATTGAGGAGGGGTCTGCACAAGACGGGCAAAGCTTCTGGCAGGAATAGCCTTGGGCTTAAGTGAGGGTTTTCCGTTGAATTCAACTGGCACAGCAGTCGAAGCAGCAAGGTCAACATGGGTAAGCTTAAGATAACCGATTGCTGCCTCATTCTTGGCTAACGGATCAGCCATCACAGCTACGATAGATCCCTCACTTAGACGCGACAGTGCACCTGCCTGTACGACGAGGTCTCGCCCACGCTCGATTTTCCATTGCTGCACAAGGGGAGAATCCTGAAACAATACAGGCTTGTCAAGGGCCGTACCTGAAAACAGAGGAGTCACACGCGATTCATTTATCGCGCCATAACGGGTCAATACATACTGTGCCATCTGGCGATAAGTCATGGGAACACCAGTCTCAAGCGCATCCAAAATGGTAAAACCAAATAATCCATAGGATTTTCCTTTGGTCTGACCCAGCGGCATAATCATTTCCGGTGTAGACTCACGGGTCTGGGCGGCATAGAAAAATACCGACCCCCCCGCGTTTTCATGTAAGGTGGTGGTAATAAAAGACGATTCTGCCGTGGCAGGACCACCACGAGTCTTAGGAGCATCTCGTGCGGCAGCATCCAGTGCAGCCTGCGGGACACCAAGCACTTCCGGTCTCACATAGCGATAACGCACCCCCGTGTCTACGCCGCGAACCATAGTGGCCGAATGACAAGAGTCAAAAACCCCCCACACAAATGCACCTTTGGCCAAAATACGGTCAACCGCATCACGCATCTCGATCTTGACCAGCGCATTCTTCACCCCACTTACCGATCCCGACCACTTACCTACATCTCTGGGTAGAAAAATTTCATAAAGTCCGTCTGCTTCCGAACGACCCTCGGGCGTACTACGATCAGCCGGTTGCTGGCTACCATGACCTGCGAAATACAAAAATACAAAATCGTCCTTGGCCGCTGTTTTGGCCAAGCGGTCAAGCTCTGACAGAATATTGCCACGAGTTGGCAGTTCCGCACCACTTACGCCATCGGCCAACAATTTGATATTGTTTGGCGCAAAGCCCCGTTGCGTCAGCACATTGCGCGCTCGCACTGCATCGTTGCGCGGCCCTTCAAGCTGAAAATCCTTGGGCAGGTTGGGGTATTCTGAAACCCCAACAATCAATGCCAGCATCTCTTTTGCGTGGATCACTGGGGCGTATAGCAGTACGAGAAAGGTCACACAGATGCGACTAAATTCACTCAATGACATTTGAATACACCTCCAGATTCAAAGACAGCGCAACTATTAGATTACATATATCCATAACGGAGCGAAACTCATGACGATAAAGATCATGGGGAGGCAAGCCGCCCCATGATCTTTAAAGATTCCCAGTTTAGCGGATGTAGCAAGTTACTTTCTAATAGTGCGGCCAGAGTTATTCCCGCTTGGTGATGTCGATTGAACCACGTCAGGACTTTTACGCTCCCCAGGGGCTTGAATTTGGCAGTCAGACATACCATTTGTAGCAGTACTATTACAACCACGCATCTTCTCTGCCGATTTTTTGTGCGTCTTGGTAGGCTTGGCTATTCCTTTATTTACTGGTGCCGCATCCTCCGCTTTGGCAGGAGCGACATCCGCAGCCCAAGCGGACACACTCATTGCCATCATTAATGTTGCAAGTAAAACAATCATTTTTTTCATTTGACACC
>JAYVLG010000163.1:0-6844 GCA_043759595.1 Sulfurirhabdus sp.
GAAGCTGAAGGGGTTTGATCCTGCCGGTGTGAAATGGGACAAATTGGATGACAGCGAAATTATCCTCTGGCTCGAATTCAGCCCTGATGCCGCACGGCCATCTTACAATGCTGATGCATGGGCGGAAAATGGCATGATGGAACCGTTGGAAGTTCGCGTAAAACTTTGGAGTGGCGGGAAACGCAAGCCTTGGGGTATGGATGACGGAAAGAACCATAGCGATCTTGGCGGGTGCGATGGTTCGCCCATACAACATTTTCACCAGTGTTACCTGTTTCACGAGCTTTGGGATCATGCCAATGTTGGAACATGGGGGATGTTGCATCTTCGTTCTCTCTGGATCGAAATCATTCCCCATCGCTCTGGCAATTTTTCGATTTGAGTTTATGCTGCAAAGGGATAACAACATGACAATTAAACATGAAGCTATTCTTTGGCACGGAGACCTGAATGACGACTGTACCGCAAAATGGAACGGCCTACTTCTGCGTGCAGAATGGCAAAATGGGGAAGGCACTACTGCGTACTGGTGGTGGGCTGTCAGTAGCATCGAGACAGGTGAAGAACTAGATACATCGAATATTCGTAATCCCAAACCAAATTCAGGTGAAAAGGCCAGAAAATGCGCAGAGGCCGCTGCTTGGCCCTGGTTGTTGATTAAGGGGCATAACAAGCGCAGCGACTTAGAGTTGCATAGCAAGCATCATCCAAAAATTCGCCCGATTTGAGCGTGATAATGGATGAAATATGTTGCTTAATTTATCGAGTTAGCCAAATTGCCGATATATCATCTGTAAGGATTTACCCATGCCGCAACTCATCAAATATTTGGACAAGAGTGCACGCGAAAAACAGCGCGATATCACGAGCATCTTTTCCTTTGATTCTTCAATGGTGCTCAATGAAATTCTGTATTTTTATTTTGAACAGCGCAAACCGTTTTCGGAGGTAACCGCTTGGCTGGATGAAAACAACTTCAAGTGGCGCCTGCGCGAGCCACAACTCAGAGAATCAAAGTATCCGAGCATAAGAGTATATGTGCCATTCGACGAAACTGATCACGTGTATCAAAAACTTGTTAGATACCTTGAAAATTCAGATGGAAGTATGAAAATTCCAAGCGTAATATTTTACTACACGCCATTGACGGACACGATGAAATGCGAATGTCAAAATAAACTGAGGTCATGGACGGAATTTTGTGAGATGGAAGCTGCCGAAAATAAAGCCATCGCAGAGAGATATCTTGGCAGACCTAGTTCTTAACTAGATGATTATGATTAATATTCGGACGGAAGCATGAAAATAGAAGGCGTGACTTTTTACTACATGCCGCTGGAAGATGCGATGCAATATGCTGAACAGGATGAGCCAGGGTATTGGGAGAATAAGTGGTGGAGGGGTTTCAAGCCACTGATATGAAAACTTGCGGTAAAATTCGGCTGGTAAATTGGGTAGAGAGAATATGTCAATACATTGCCATCAGGAAAAATAACAATCAGGGGAAATAGTAATGGAAATTTCAGGTATTGAGCTAAGCGACGGCGTTGGCTTTGGTGATGACGGAGACGACTATTCCATTTGGGTTGGCGAAGAAAAATTAAAAAATGGCAGCATATTGGAAATCACCGCTAAACCATCTAACGGCAAAAAATGCGAGTACGTCGAAAATGACAATATTGAACAAATATCTTACAGCGTTGTGTTATTCAACGCTGATAATGATTATGTTTTGGATGTGGGGAAAAACGAGGTGCTTGCTGCGACTTGCGAACTAAATAAAGAAAAAGCTGAATGGGTAATCGATATTATTCGCAAACTTTTGACAGCAAGCAAAATTCAACCCAAGCTTTTTGGGGTGGAGTGGGTGATTCGTCGCGCAGCACAGCCGCGTCGG
Source organism: Sulfurirhabdus sp. (assembly GCA_043759595.1). Taxonomy (GTDB): domain Bacteria; phylum Pseudomonadota; class Gammaproteobacteria; order Burkholderiales; family SMCO01; genus Sulfurirhabdus. The sequence goes on from JAYVLG010000163.1 coordinate 1,898, forward strand.
TTCATTAGTTTGGACGCCCCACACAATTAAATAGCGAATAAATCAGGAATAATTATGGACAGAAAAAACCTAACCCTTCTTTTCGCAGAATCTCTTTTTAAAATTCCGGATTACCAACGTGGATATGCTTGGGAGAAAGATCAGCTAGTCGATTTTATTCAAGATATTGATGCCTTAGTGGAGGAGAAGAAGGTAACTAGTCACTATACTGGCACCGTGGTTGTTTATTGCGGAAGCAAAGCAAAGACTCAAGAATATGAAAGAAAAAGTCTAAAGGTTGTTGACGTAGTTGACGGGCAGCAACGAATGACCACTTCCTGCCTCTATCTCTCTGTGATCATTCGAGCCCTGATAACAAAAGGCGAATCAGCCTACGAACGTGACATCTCTGATTTTTTGTACTCGGGTGCGGTTTGTAAACTAACCCTTAATAACGATGCCGGAGACGTTTTCTACGACCTATTGAAAACAGGTCGGGCGAATACCGCAGCGAAGTCACCGCATGAAAAACGACTTATCGATGCTTGCACTCGGTTTCAGGCACACGTTGACAATCAACAGGCAAAGCTAAGCGCTAATAACAAGGTAGCCTATCTCAAGGATCTTTACAATGCGATTACCCAGAAACTTCACTTCACTTTTTACACGATTGAGGAAGAATGCGAGATCGGCATGACATTCGAACTGATGAATTCGCGGGGCAAAGATCTTTCCATACTTGAACTGCTCAAGAACTACCTGATGCACTGGATTTCCCGAAATGCTGATGTGGAGGAAAGGAGCTCTCTAACCGCTCTCGTAAACAAGAACTGGAAGGATACCTATATCAATCTAGGATCATGCAGCGGTGACGAGGATCAATGCTTGAGAGTCGCATGGACGCTGTATTGCCATCACACGCCTGCAAACTGGATCGGTTACAAAGGATTCAAGGGCGATGACTATATCCCTCTGAGAACATTTACTAAACGTTCGCTATCCGAAACCAAGAAATTCATTGAAAAGTTCACCGATGAACTAGCGGTAATTTCCAGTCACTACGCCATCATTACAAGTCCATCCAAAAGCAATACTTTTTCGCAGGATGAATTTCTCTGGCTTACCAAAATCCACCACACTGGCAACATCGCTAACTTTTTAGCCCTGATGGTGGCAGCCCGGATGCATAGAAATAGTGGGCGCATCGCTGAACAAGATTACATCGCGCTCCTGAAGGCGCTGGAGTGCTATGCCTATCGGGTCTTTTTATTCCAAGGGAAACGTAGCAACGCAGGAAAATCGAGCTTCCACCGATGGGGATCGGAAACCCTAAATGATCCAAAATTAATCGCCAGCGTTATTGCATCTGTAAATGAGTTAACTCGCTACTACTCCAGCGAAGAATCATTTAACAATTCGAATGAAAAACCAAGCAACTGGTATGGCAGTAGGAATCGTCTGAAATACACCCTGTTTGAGTATGAGCTACATCTTCTGACCACGGACGGTAAAAACAAAGAGCCAAGTTTGACGTGGGAGCAATTATCTGACTCAACTATTGAACACATTCTTCCTCAAACACCTAATGAGAACTCTCACTGGAAAACAATGTGGAGCTTGGATGAATTTAATTCCTGCTTGCATGACATCGCCAACCTCGTACTGACACAGAATAATTCTAACTACTTGAACTTTGAATTTTCCCGTAAAAAAGGGGAATCTGGCCTTGGCCCTAGCTACAGCAATTCAGACATTCGTCAAGAACGAAAAATTTCAAGTTTTTCTGACTGGGCGCCAACAGAATTCATGAAAAGGCGTAAAGAACTTGAAGTATGGATCAATGGGAGATGGAAGACGGAAATTGGTTTGGTGGGAGGAAGGCTGCCAGAGATCGAAGAGGAAGCGGATGATGACGGATTGGAGCAGTTTCGCGTTGAGTCAACATCTGAAGAATGATGGGGTTCTACAAACCGCTTTGAAGAACGTAAAGCTATTGTTCTTGGACTGCTTGATGAGATGAAACACAAGGTGATATTGGAGACCAGAATGCACCCATCGCGCGGGCGGTACGATAATTTTATTCAGCCTTTACAACGTTAATGAACCCTGAAAATACCTCAAAACTGTTCACCGCATACCCGCTGCTCTACCGCAATTTGAGAGAACAGCATTTCGAGTGTGACGATGGCTGGTTTGATTTGGTGTGGCAGGTGTCCGCAGAAATTGAAGCTGCAGCGCAGCTTGAAGGTATACCAAAAACCGCCGAGGCTTGGCCTTCGGTGGGTATCCTCAAGCAAAAGTTTGGCACGTTGCGGGTGCAGTTAGACACCAGGCTCACCAGAGTGAGCGAGGCGATTGACGCTGTGATCGCCAAGGCATACGAACAATCAATGGAAATCTGCGAGTTATGTGGCGCTCCTGCCCTTCGTCCCGACAGTATACGCAGATCGATCGGTGCAATAAAAACGCTATGCTAAAACTGCCGCAAAGCGCATTGTCCACCGCCACACCCCCAAGATATAACAGTGCTACCGGTCTGGATGCAGGAACGCAACAGTAAGTTGAAATGAGGTTTGCCTAATAGCGACTCACCTCTGCACCGACTGCGACACATCTTGTCGTGCGACTGGCTTATTGTGCGCACATCACACAACGGGGCAGCCTGCCATGAATATACTCCAGAAAAATCTTGACCGTTACCTTAACGATGACACTTTCTTACGTCTGCTTGGTGAACATGAAGTCTGTGTTCTCTCGGATTTTATTCTCAACGAGGAAGGCATCAATTCATTCTGGCAAACCTATTACGGCGATACTGTGCCGCGTGTTGTGATATGCGGCATCAATCCGGGACGACATGGGGCTGGGAAGACCGGTATACCCTTTGTTGACTTTCAGTCGCTCTCGCAACTAATTACGGGTATTGATAGGCAAGACAGTGAACGCTCTGCTGAATTTTTCTTCCAGGTTGTACGCCAATACGGATTGGAAGCCTTTTTCCGTTCTTTCTATGTCACCAATGTGGCATCGGTTGGTTTTATACGCGACGGGAAAAACCTCAATTACAATGAACTACCCGAATCGGCATTAAAAGTAGTCGAGCAAAATTTTATGCAAGAGATGGAAACAATCCAACCTACCCATGTTATTTCATTGGGTGAAGTCGTACAGAATACAGTGCGCAAATTGCTGCCAGCGAATGTTGATTGCTCGATGCGCTTACCACATCCGGCATGGGTCACAACCTATCGTGGCAAGGAAATACATGAATGGACGACCCGCTACTTGACGATGCTGGGTAAGTTTCGGCAGTCACAATTAGCGTAATATCTACAACTCACATCGGTCATTCACTTTATGAACAACACTCAAGCAAAACGCCACGGTCTTTCAAAATCGCGCCTATTGCTGCATCGGCAATGCCCTAAACGCCTGTGGCTGAAGGTGCATCGCCCAGAATTGGAAGAAGTAGGCGATGGAAATCAAGCGCGTTTTGCAACTGGAACTTATGTAGGCGAAGTGGCGCAGCAACTTTATCCTGATGGGGTGCTTATTGATGGAGATGATCTGGGTCAAGCCATTAATGATACTCAAAAGATTCTATCCAGCCTGAAATGCCCGGTTTTTGAGGCCACATTTCAAGCTGATGGATTGCTGATTCGTGCGGATTTGTTGTTGCCTTGCCAGCCAGAAGCTTCTCTCTCTACCTCTATTCCACAAGAGGAAGAGAGGTCTAGTGTGAATACTAATTTGCATAGCTATCGCATGGTGGAAGTGAAGTCGTCCACCAGCGTTAAGGATTATTACCTGACCGATGCGGCGATTCAAAGCTGGGTGGCGCAGCAAGCAAAATTTCCCCTGTCCAGTGTGGAAATTGCGCACCTTGATAATTCATTCGTCTACCCCGGCGGAGGCGATTACCGTGGTCTGTTTCACTACGCGGACATCAGCGAACAGATTTCTGGCATGAAAGCAGAGGTTCCCGCCTGGATTGATGCCGCTCGTGTAACCCTGTCGGGTGACGAGCCTTGCATTGCTCCAGGCGCTCAATGTGATATGCCGTTTGAATGTCCATTTTCTGCTTACTGCTCACCAAGGATTGAGGACAAAGATGTATTTCCTCCTGAAGTCTTACCGTATGGTGGCACGTTGGCTGCCGCTTTGCGTGCAGAGGGGTACACCGACCTGCGTGAGGTACCTGAAGAACGGATGGAAAGCTGGAAACATCAGCGTGTCTGGCGAGTAACAAAGAGCGGTGAGCCTGAGCTCAACCCCGAGGCTGGAAAGATAATTGCCGCACTACCGTACCCGCGCTATTACATCGACTTTGAAACCATCAACCCTGCCGTGCCTGTTTGGGCCGGTACACGCCCCTATATGCAAGTGCCATTTCAATGGTCATGCCATATCGAAACCGCCAAGGCTGTGATGACGCATTGTGCGTTTTTAGCAGATGGACAAAGTGATCCGCGCCGCCATTTTGCCGAAAGCCTGATTGATGCAGTTGGCACTAGCGGCCCAATCTTTGTATATAACGCCCCGTTTGAACGAAGCCGAATGCAAGAGCTTGCCGATTACTACCCTGATCTCGCCCCCTCGCTGAAAGCGGCGATTGAGCGCATCGTTGACTTGCTGCCAATTGCTCGCGAGCACTATTACCACCCAGATATGCGCGGCTCGTGGTCGATTAAAGCTGTGTTGCCGACGATTGCACCCGACTTGGCGTATGATAATTTGGAAGTGGGGAACGGCGGTATGGCACAGGAAGCTTTTGCTGAAATCATGCAACCTGAAACTTCACCTGAACGTCGCCAGAAGTTACACAATTCTCTGCTCTTGTATTGCGAACGGGATACTCTGGCAATGGTACGGATTGCGCATTATTTTGAGAGTAAAGCATGAGTATTCAAAACCAGGCTATTTCTGTTGAAAAATTGGTAGTTGCCGTTTCATCTCGCGCGCGAGATG
>JAYVLG010000164.1:0-18465 GCA_043759595.1 Sulfurirhabdus sp.
ATTTCAAGTTCAAGTCGGTGACACCCCTAAACATACTATTTCCTATTTTGCATCAAGTTGTTATATAACCGTCTTGGCAAAATTGCCGGACACTACTGTTAATTGGTTATACATTCTCCAATATGCTGGCAGAAAATCTGCGAGTAGCGGGCAAATGTTTGGTGCAAACTGGGTTGATGCGAAATTCCCTTTTTAAATTATAAATTTAGATGTAGAATTTGTTTGTCATGTTCGTATGAATTCTGTGTATATGACAATTCGACTATATCTCAAAGGGAATGACATGAATAAACGTATGGGTAAGATATTGGCAGTTGTGGTAATTGCATCTGGCATAAACCACCAGGTTATGGCCGAATGCTTTGATCTGAAGGGTAAAATGCTGTCGAGCAACATTAATGCGACAACGCAACTCGGTACGATAGAGTTAGTCAGTGGAGGCGGGGAGTGGGAAGGTGGAATTCTGGGTCAGATTACGAGTAGTAATACTTCTTCTTTACCGATAGTGACTTATCTTGATCATACTGTGGTTTTTCCTGGCAAGGGAAGCTTATTTACTCATAACGATGTTGCGCAACTTGAGCCTGTTCCCAATGATGCATGTACATTTAAGGCGAAGGAACAGCTAAATATTGTGATGGGGACAGGGAAGTTTAATGGTGCGAGTGGAACCGGAACAGCAATCGGCACTGTTAATTTTTGTACTGGTACCAACAAGTTTTATATTTCCGCCTCGGTTTGCACCAATCCCTAGAGCATTCTTAGCTCGTGGAGATTTTGATTGAAGCGAGTGCAGAAAAAAGTATGTTGGCAATATATTATCGATACAATATTCAGATTGTTGCCATTTATTGCTCTTAAGTTATGACTGATTCCATCCGCCTTTCCAAACGTATTGCAGAGATGCTCCCTTGTTCTCGTCGAGAAGCCGAACAATACATTGAAGGCGGATGGGTTAGCGTGGATGGCGTTGTTATAGAAGAACAGGGATTCAGAGTGCTTCCTCATCAGCAGATTGATCTATTGCCTCAAGCAACCCTTGCTCCAATTGAACCTGTAACAATCCTGTTTAATAAACCGCCGGGTAATCCTTCAGCATCAACCCCCATTGATGTGCTTATAACCCCTGAAAATCGTGCGTCTGATGATCGCTCGGGTAAACAGTTTCTGAAGCGGCATCTTTCGGGTTTAAATCCAGTTCTGCCTTTGGATGCACAGGCTGGTGGACTTCTGGTTTTTACTCAGGAGTGGCAGATTGTTCGAAAGCTAACAGAGGATTCAGCCAAAGTTGAGCAGGAATGCATTGTAGAAGTAGCTGGAGAATTGACGCCTGATGGACTTAAATTGCTCAATCATGGACTTAGCATGAATGGAAAACCGCTCCCCGCTATGAAAGTGAGTTGGCAAAACGAGACACGATTGCGTTTTGCGTTTAAGGCATTGCAAATTAATCAAATAGTACGAATTTGTGAAATGGTTGGATTGAAAGTTGTAACGATTAAACGTATTCGTATTGGGAGAGTACCCATGTCAAGTTTACTGGTTGGGCAATGGCGATATTTACTGCCGTATGAACAATTTTGAGCGCTTAGAATGTAAGGTGATTTTCGCTTTATAGTCTGAAAATGTGCTGTGAAAAAAGAGAGGCACGCCAATACGCTTTAGTATGGGTGCCTCGTCCAGTCTAAGTGTAAATTACTTAGTCCCTCAATACTTATTGCAAGCTGCGTTCAGCTTCTTCGTCAATTAATCCCAGCTCTGAAAAATCTGCATTCAGCAGTACATTGTCGTCAGAAAACTGATCAGGTGCGACGATGGCAAGTATGCGCGCCATTCTGTTATTGCAGGGAAATACCCTCTGTTTGTCTACGTAAATTACGGCATCGTCAAAGTCATCATTCAAAAAAGGCATGCCATCAGCCAGTTTGACTAAAATTTTGCCCTGATGTTCATTTAAATGGAAAAGCGTGACCAGATCGATTTTCTGTGTTTGTAGTTGGTTTATCATCGCTTTGTTCTCCCGTCAAAATTGCTTGGATTAAATAAATTGATATACATTTTTTAAGTTGGGATTGAATAGCGTATTTCAAGTGCTACATTTTCACTATACAGATAGTTGAAGGAAAAGAATATTGGGGATATGAGTAAGGGCATTTTCATGAATGTTTCCCGGATAGTGATTCGAGGTGCAGGTAAAGTCACTACAACCTTTTTAATAAAAGCATCAAGTAGTCTGTTTCCAGGCTGGGGGGGCGGCCTCTGCGAGTGAAAACTTAACTATCATTAACGGAATGTGCGTTGTAAAGCACACAAAAAAAGCTTGTCATCCCCCATATTTAAAGGGATTTTGTAATTTTTTTTGATTTTTTTTAAAATGTTTGTTTTTTTAATTTGTTATTTAAATTCAATTGGATATATTATATTTTGTAGTGAATGACGCAGTTTTTGTAGGATTTCTGTGCGGTGGGGTAGTTGCATTTGCCCGATAGCACAGTATTATTAAGGGCAGCGCTTATGGATATAGGCGTTTATCCCACTTACAAGAAGGAGATTTGAATGAATAAATCCGAGCTTATCGACGCTATTGCAGCGAAGGTTCCAGATGTTTCTAAACGTGCAATTGGTGATGTAGTTGGTGCATTTACTGAAAGCGTGTCAGATGCTCTTAAGAAAGGTGATAGCGTAACTTTAGTTGGTTTTGGCGCTTTCAAAACTGGCAAACGTGAAGCTCGCACTGGTCGTAACCCACGTACTGGCGCTGAGATTAAAATCCCAGCAGCAGTTGTGCCAAAGTTTTCACCAGGTCAAGGCCTGAAAGACGCTGTAAATAAAACCAAGAAAAAATAAGCTTTATGTAAGGTAAGGTTGTTTCTTCGCTGAATCACCTTCCTTTAGCATCAGATTCCTGGCTTTTCATCCTCTGTAAAGATGGATGAAAAGCCATTTTTTTGTCTGATAATATCTCTATGTTGAGATTGTCGCTAGAAGTTTTGCAATGTGGGTAAACAGCAGGGGCAACAGCAAGACAGTGAACTGATTATGGAAATGTTTTAAATAAAAAAAATTGGTTTTTTATGTCTAAAGTCCAATCAGTTCAGCATGCACGCCTTTTTTTTGCACTCTATCTAAAATGTCTTTAGCCTGGAGGGCATTGGTACTATACCCAACAAACATGAGATGAGGCTTTTCCAAGGAGAAACCTGCTGATACCACTCCTTCCAAGTGACGGATATAGTCCACTAAATCTGCCTTACTTCCTTCGGTTAATGTTTCATCAATGTGCACTTCAATGTCTACTATATAGTCGGTCATTTTGTTTTACTCTCTACGCATGGAACTGGCTGCCTAGCCAGAGCTGGTTCATGGATTTCTCTTAGGTATGATCTAAGGATAGGAGATGCGTGAAGCAAAGCAAAGCTTCCATTGTTAAATTTATGGAAAATTCGCTGAATAAAAGAAAATATCGTTATATTAATTTTTGGCTTGAAAGCTCGTCTTTTAGGTATGCGTAATAGATAGGTGCGGCGATGACACCACTCAAGCCAAATACGGACTCCATTGCCAACATGGCTAGCAATAATTCCCAAGCATGGGCTTTTATTTGGGTGCCCACTATTTTTGCATTGAGAAAGTATTCAAGCTTGTGGATGACCACTAAAAAGATCAGTGAAACTATTGCAGCTTTGAGTGAAAAACTCAGGCTGACGATGATTATTATGGCATTTGAAATCAGATTTCCTACTACGGGTAGCAAACCCAGCAAGAAAGTCAGTGCCACCATGGTTTTTACCAGCGGGAGTTGAATGTCAATCAGTGGCAATGCAACAACAAGATACATCCAAGTTAAAAAAGCATTGATCGCTGCTATCCTGACCTGAGCAAATACCACCCGGCGAAAAGCATTGGCAAATTTGATGGAACGTTCTGTCAACGCTGCGGATAATGGGCGCAAAACAATTCCTTTTTGAACCTCGTAAAGCGAGATGAGCATGCCTAGTATCAAGCCTACCAATATATGTGCCCCGGCAATGATGGCATCCTTTCCAATGGTTTTTGCTTCAGCAGCATGTTCGCGCAACCACGTTACAATCGTAAGTTGCAAACCTTCTGCATTGGCAGGTATGTACTTAACAACCCATGCGGGTAAAGTCGTTTTTGATCCCTCCAGTATTTCTGCCATTTTCTGTAGTAACACGGAGAGATTACCCATATCTGAGTGAAAAAATGTAGCTATGACAACAATTGCGGAAATGATGGTGGATACAATGATCGTGGCGAGCAATGCAATTGCTACCAATTTAGGCTTGGTACCTTGCAGTTGTTTGACGTGTATGCGAGACGCAACTATATGTACCAGTTCATGTACCAGCAAGCCGGCCAGTAACGCTGGCAGCAGATGCGTTGCCAGGACAAATATCAGTGCAAATCCGGAGATTACCCAGGCAGTGACATTTAATCGAAAAGAAAAAGTTTCTGTAGAAGGCAAAATAGGGTTCCTGATGATTTGATTGAAGAGGTTTTATTATCTGAAGAGTATTCATGTCACCAATTTGGTGGTGTGAGTTATTATTCTTTATTTTGAGCAACAGGGCACTATTAGATCAAGAGCATATCTTATTTAGAGCTAAAGCCAAATAGTTTGAAGGTTTAAATTTTAAACTGTGTGTAGAAAAAAACTTTTTACTATTCACTTTTAATAGCTCATGTTGTTCAGCTCGGTCTGTATTCTTTATTCGATTGAGATTGAATTGCACTCATTAGTGTTTTTCTCATTTTTTTACTGAGGAAGTAATTGTAAAATCAATATGATAAAAATTGCAAACCGACATTTTATTGTGCTCATCTCTGTCGTTGGCGCATTGGCTATTCTCAGCTCAACCATGTCAAAAACGCCTGTGTTGCCATTGTTTTCGCATTATCTGGGAGCATCGCCAGCTGAAATTGGCTGGATTGTGATGGCGTCGACTATCCCAGGCATTTTGATCAGCTTTCCCGCAGGCGTTTTATCGGATTTTTTGGGCAAGAAAGTAGTTATTCTAGCCTCACTCTTTATTTTTGCGACGGCACCATTCGCCTATTTGCTGGTGTCTGAAGTGTGGGAATTAATTGCAGTGCGTTTTTATCACGGCTTTGCAACTGCTGTTTTCGGAACGGTTGCGAGCGCGGCGATTGCAGAAAGATATGTTAAAGATCGTGCGCAAAAAATGTCAGCCTATTCTTCTGCCACGATTGTTGGTCGATCAGTTGCCCCTTTTTTGGGAGGGTTGCTCATATCCCTGGCCAGCTTTGAAATGGTTTATTGGGCATGTGGTATTAGTGCATTGTTGGCTCTCATAATCGGTATATTGCTTCCTGAAGAAGGTAAAGCCACACTGACGACGCAAGTGCGCCCCTCTGTTATTGATGGTCTTAAAGCCGTGTTAAAAGATCGTTATATTATGGCAACCAGTATGGTTGAGGCATCACAGTATCTTGTTTTCGGGGCAATTGAAGCATTTTTGGCCTTGTTTGCAGCTTCTTTGGGTTTTCCTGCCTGGGAGATAGGCATTATTCTCGGTGTGCAGCTGGTGAGTATTGTTTTTGTTAAACCGTTAATGGGATCAGTATCTGACAAGGTTGGGCGTGAATATGTGATTATTCCTGGCTTGCTGGTAGCAGGCTTGAGTGTTCTGATTTTGCCATATTTTTCCAGTTTGGCAGGCTTGACCATAGTCAGCGCAATATTTGGTATTGGTTTTGCTTCGGTGACTTCCTCCACTTCTGCTTTGGTGGCAGACTTGACTAAAAACCAGGCGTTTGGGTCTTCAATGGGGGTGTTAAGGACTGTAATGGATATAGGTCAATCTATCGGCCCTGTATTAACTGGCTGGATGGTTGGTCGATATGGCTACGTGGCTGCTTTTGCAATGTTGGCAGGAATACTTCTAACAGCTGCGGTGTTATTTGGTTTTTCATCTGTGAAATATAGAGGATTGGAATAAGGGGGGGGGCAGTATTTGTCTTGATTGCTTTATCTCTGAAGTGAATATAAATGGCGGTGGGCAACGATAACAATGCGGATGTTTCATTGCGGTTTGAAAATGTTGCAATAAAGTCCTTGAGGAATGAGCGGGAGGCTGAATACATAAGCTCTTATTTAGTGTGTGAAATTTATTGAAAAACCAGGGCGCTTGTCAATAATAAACAGCATTAATATTGCGTGTTAATGCATTGTTATTAATGTTATTTATTTCATACGAACTGTCCGGCGGCATGGCCTGAAGCCCATGCCCACTGAAAGTTAAAACCACCAAGGTGACCCGTTACATCGACTACTTCGCCAATGAAATAAAGACCCGGTACATTTTTTGCCTCCATGGTTTTTGAAGACAGTTCATCGGTATCTACTCCACCTAGTGTGACTTCTGCTTTTTTATAACCAACAGTACCGCTGGGAGTAATTTGCCAATCATGTAACTGATTAGCAATGAAATGCAATTCTTTCTCACTGTACTGATTCATGGGCTTGATTGAGGAAATGGTTTCACACCATTTCTGAATGAAACGTTTGGGTAAATATTGAGCGAGTAAGTTGGTTAAAACGACCATGCTGTTTTTTTGCTCTTGTAGCCATTGCTGCGCATCCAGCTCTGGTAACAGATTTATATGAAGCCTGTCACCGTGTTTCCAATATGACGATATTTGCAGAATAGCAGGGCCACTTAGTCCGCGATGAGTTAGAAGCAAATTTTCTCGGAATGTTGCACCATTGCAACTTACGGCTGCGTCAATTGTAATACCTGAAAGATCAGCAAACAGGCTGAGATCTTGCGGGTGAAAAGTCAGTGGAACCAAAGCTGCCCGGAGGGGGGTAACTTTCATGCCAAATTGTTCGGCAATGCGATAGCCAAATGCTGTAGCGCCAATCTGGGGAATGGATAGCCCGCCAGTTGCAACAACCAGCGAGTCAGCACTGAAGGTTCCCAGGTCAGTATCAACAATAAAATGATCGTTTTTACTTATTTTTTTAACGTTACATGCCATACGCCACTCAACGCTAACCGAAGTGCATTCCTTCCTGAGCATGTCGATAATTTGCTGAGCACTATCATCGCAAAAGAGCTGTCCGTGGTTACGTTCATGGTATGCAATGCGATGCCTTTCCATAAGGCTAATGAAATCCTGTGGGGAAAATCTGGCTAATGCGGAGCGACAGTAATGAGGGTTCTGTGAAAGGTAATTGTCCGGCTTGACTTGCCGATTGGTGAAGTTGCAGCGACCACCCCCAGAGATACGAATTTTCTCAGCCAGTTTGCTTGCGTGGTCCAACAGAAGAACGCTTCGGCCGCGCCTGCCCGCTTCAATTGCACACATCATCCCGGCAGCGCCTGCCCCAATGATGATCACATCTTTTTTCATGAATCGCTTTAATATGGTAAAAGGTAGCTATTGTACACCGGCAACAATTAGACGTTTGTGCCAGCATTTTCGGAAATACATTAAAAATTATTTTACAACGAGTTACATGAATGGATATTTTGCAGTTAAAAGGTAATGGTCTGGAATATTTGCCGTCCTTCCTGACGACGCTTGCAATCGGGTTGCTGATCGGAATGGAACGTGAGCGCAATCCCAGTGCGCGGGCAGGGTTAAGAACGTTTGCGTTGGTGGCGCTACTGGGCACAACGACAGCCATGTTGTCGGCACAAATGAATTCCCCCTGGTTACTGGCTGTTGGTTTTATGGTGGTGGGTATCTTTATAGTCGCTTCTTATTTCGGTATGTCTTCTCCAGATGGTGACCCTGGGACCACGACAGAAGCAGCATTGTTAATGTGCTTTAGTCTGGGTGCAATGGTGTGGTTTGGTTTTTCAACCCTGGCAGTCATGTTAAGTATAGCGACAACTGCGTTACTCTATTTCAAACCTGAATTGCATGGCATTGCTCAACGCCTCGAAAGACGTGATTTACTTTCTATTTTACAGTTTTCAATCCTCACCTTCGTTATATTGCCCATTTTACCTAATAAGGGCTATGGGCCATATGAAGCATTAAATCCCTATCATATCTGGCTAATGGTAGTGTTGATATCAGGTGTGAGTCTGGCAGGTTATGTAGCGCTGCGTCTGGTTGGTCAACGTTATGGTGCGCCCCTGCTGGGCTTGATGGGTGGATTGGTTTCAAGCACTGCCACCACGATAATTTATTCACGTCATGGAAAACGTTATGAATCGATGGGGCAATTGGCGGTTGTGGTTATTCTGCTTGCGAATCTGGTGGTTCCCGTGCGACTTGCCATTTTGGGCGGGGTAGTGGCACCGGGTATATTGCCACGTTTATTACCAGTGCTTGGCATGGGTTTGGCACTGGGTATGCTTGTTTCATTTATTACATGGCTGAGATTTCGCAAGTCGGGTGATCTACCCTTTCCTGAAATACAAAATCCAACTGAAATTAGAGCTGCATTGATATTTGGTTTTATTTTTGCATTGGTATTATTCGTGTCTGCCTGGTTATCCGACCGGATTGGCAGCGTGGGATTATATGGAGTTGCAATGGTTTCAGGTCTGACAGATGTGGATGCGATTACACTTTCCAGCTTGACGCTGTTCTCCTTAGAGAAATTTAATGCAGATCAGGTTGTAACCGCTATCGTAATTGCGCTCAATGCCAATCTGTTATTTAAATTCGGTATGATAATGGTTGTAGGTGGTGCAACTATGGCAAAACGATGCATATTGGGACTGCTTGCAGTGGGTGTTGGATCGAGTGCAGCGCTATTTTGGATGTAGCCAAATGTGTAAAGCTTATTTATTGCGCATCAGGCGCTGTTTTTCCCTTTCCCATTCGCGTTCTTTTTCGGATTCTCGTTTGTCGTGCTGTTTTTTACCATGAGCCAAGCCGATTTGCAGTTTGATTCTGCCTTTGGAATAGTGCAAATCCAGTGGAACAAGCGTGTAACCGGCGCGCTCAACTTTAACGACCAGTTTGTTGATTTCTTCGGCATGCAGCAGCAATTTGCGCGTGCGCAGCGGCTCAGGAACAATATGAGTAGAAGCGGTAGGGAGGGCGCTAATGTGACAACCAATTAAATAAAGCTCGTTTTTACGAACGATCACATACGCTTCTTTGAGCTGCACACGACCCCCCCGTATGGACTTGACTTCCCAGCCTTCTAAAACCAGGCCCGCTTCATATTTTTCTTCGATAAAATAATCGTGAAAAGCTTTCTTGTTTTGAACAATGCTCATTGGGGGGTAATTTTATTGGTAAATCAAATAACAGAAATTAATCTACAACATAAAATGAGCCGCAGAATAATTTTTCACAATCCGCTCACTTTATTAATTTTGCATTTTACCTGTTTTAATAGTGTTGCGCGTCTGAATTTTCCTCACGCTATTTCTTGGGTAGGTATAGTTAAAGCAGTTTGTTAGTTTGGTATGATGGGCAAGTCGCCAAGGTAAATTGCGATGGTGTAAACTGGCAATCTTGAAAAACAGGTTTTGTGATCTATTGGTGAGATGCGCTATTAATTCTATGTTGTTGTTTTAATAAAGCATAGTGTATTTATTGTTTATTTCGAGGCTGCTTCGAGAAAGGTTGGCTTCTTATCGGGTTTGAGATGGCGCAGGTAAAAAAATCGGTTTTAGTAGGGCATTCTGCCTCAAGAATGTTCATGCTCGTTGATCAGGTAGAACAATATCCTGAATTTTTGCCCTGGTGTGGCGGTACAGAAGTTAAATGGCGAGATGAACTTACGACGATAGCAACGATTAAAATTGATTATATTGGTATTAAACAGTCATTTACGACTAATAATACCAAGGAAATGCCTCATTTGATTAACTTGAAATTACAGGATGGTCCTTTTAGTCATTTGGAAGGAAGTTGGCGATTTGTTGAACTAAGTGCTGAAGCTTGTAAAGTAGAATTTGACCTGCATTATGAGTTTTCCAATAAAATTCTTGAAAAACTGGTTGGCCCGGTTTTTTCGCATATTGCTAACAGTTTTGTAGAAGCGTTTGTTCAGCGTGCAGATAAGGTTTATGGTTCCCTATGAGTAATGATATTCAAGTTGAAGTTGTATACGGTACAAGAGATAAACAAGTAATTTTGCCCGTGCGGGTTCCTGCAGGTAGTACTGTTGCTCAAGCAATTGAATTGTCAGCTATTCAATCACAATTTCCTGATATAGATTTAGGAAAGAATAAAGTAGGTATTTTTGGAAAGTTGGTAAAACTGGAAAATGAGTTGCGGGAAAAGGATCGGGTTGAAATTTATCGTCCGTTAATTGCAGACCCAAAAGAAGTAAGGCGTAAACGCGCAGAAGAGGGGAAAGTAATGAAAAAAGGCGGAGGGGATATAGAGCCCGCCGCCGATTAGATTGGGGTATGGTGTGAATGTGAAGTTTATTTACACCAGTCTTCAACTGCTTTTTTAGCGTTTTCAAGGCTCTTTTGTCGTGCGGCGTCATCCAGATAAACACGCTCGCCCTTTTCATCGAACTTTACTACTCGGCCACCTTCTTGCAGGTTGCGCACATTGCCACGGGCATTGTTGCAATTTTCCTGTTTCTGTTTGGCTTCAGAGGCTTCCTGATCCTGTTTTTTTTGAGTCTCGGCAGCCTCAACACGGCGTTTACGGAAATCAACTTCCTTGTCGTTCATGGTTTTGGCTGGTGATGCTTTGGTATCAGCGGCCGCTGGTGCGCTTGGAGCAGGTGTATCTATATTCAGTTTTTGGGTTTTATTGCTTGGGGGCGGTTGGTCACCATAGTGCACCTCACCTTTAGAGTCTACCCACTTATATACGCCACCATAAGCAGATCCGACCAGTAGCGAGAGCAATAGCGGTAGCAGTAATTTTTTCATGTTTGATTGAAGTGTTCTGTAGTTAAACGGGAATCCTGTCAAAAGATTCCCGATATCTGTTGAGTTACTTGGTTATAGGGTATTGGAGTTGTGCAATACCTAGCTTAGCTTCATCGCTAGCTGTCTTGGATAGCTTAATGACAGC
Source organism: Sulfurirhabdus sp. (assembly GCA_043759595.1). Lineage (GTDB taxonomy): Bacteria > Pseudomonadota > Gammaproteobacteria > Burkholderiales > SMCO01 > Sulfurirhabdus. Next base: position 10,999 of record JAYVLG010000164.1, read on the forward strand.
AGCGCTATCACCTTTTTCAGCCGCTTTTTTTGCATCATTCAATGCAGCTTCAGCGGGAACCCAAAGTGCTTTTTGTGCGTGTGCGGATTTAACATCTGCTTCAGCTTGTGAAAGAGCTTGACTTGCTTCCGGGCTGATTGAAGGTTTAGCCGCCTGAGTCGGTGCTTCACTCTTTACCGCTGCTCCCCCCTGGCATCCTGCCAAGCCTAATATTCCAGCAGCTGCAAGTGAGATCAAGATTTTATGCATTATACCTTCTCCTTTAGTTATATGTTTCTATTCAATCCTGAATTATCTCAACCAGTAAACGGTTAATTTATTATCCAAGTAAGTTAAATTTAACGATTTAACGTTAATTCGTCAATCAATGATGTTTTGAAATGGCTATTAATTGCTTACTTGCCAGCGTTAGAACTCATAGTTTAACGCAATTCTGACAAGGTGTATAAGTTGAATTATTTGATCAAAAAATTCTATTATTTTGGTCTTGAATATAGCCGTTTTAATTTATTAACTCCTTAATACTGTGGTGAGGCAGGCCGTATTTTGCTATGATTTGCTACTATGCCTTTGATTAATCCACTACATGCTCAATATTGATTTACATTGCCATTCCAAAGTCTCCGACGGCACGCTTTCCCCAACAGACCTGGTCAAGCGCGCTGCAGCGCATGGCGTGAACATTCTGGCACTTACTGACCATGATGATACTGGTGGACTGGAAGAAGCCCGTAAAGCCGCTAAGGCTGAGGGAATTGCCTTAATTAACGGCGTTGAGATTTCTGTTACCTGGAATAAGCATACTATCCACATTGTTGGCTTGAATGTTGACCCTGATCACCCTGTTATTCAGGAGGGATTGGCGTCGATTCGTGTTGGCCGTACAGAGCGGGCTAAACGCATAGCAGATGCACTGGAGGCGAGAGGAATACCGGGTAGCCTGGAAGGGGCGTACGCTTTTGCAGATAATAAACGCATTATTGGTCGCGCGCATTTTGCCCGTTTTCTGGTGGAGCAGGGTTATGTTAAAAATGTTAAAACAGTTTTCAAGAAATATTTAGTCAAAGGCAAACCTGGATATGTTTCTCATCAGTGGACTTCTTTGGAAAATGCCGTTTCCTGGATAAAAGCGAGCGGTGGCATGGCTGTTATGGCTCATCCTGGTCGCTATCATGTTGGAGAAGCAATGATGCAGACATTATTGACTGATTTTAAGGAAGTTGGCGGAGCTGGCATTGAAGTTGTAACAGGTAGCCACACCCCTGATCAGTATCCTCGATTCGCCGGCTATGCGGCCCATTATGGTTTTCTGTCTTCAAGAGGGTCGGATTTTCATGGACCTGATGAAAGTTATATCGAACTTGGCCGTTTGCCTGAACTACCCTCAAACTGTAAACCAGTCTGGCACGACTGGCCGGAGGCACAGGCAAATTTATAATGCTAAGTAATGAATGTGAAATTCTCTTTGTAGTATAGTGCGCTACAATCGTTTTCCCATTCAAAACATAAAATTGCCTTGGAACTATGTCCCAATTTTTTACTATTCATACAGAAAACCCGCAAATACGGTTAATACGGCAAGTGGTATCAGTCATTAATGCAGGTGGCGTCATCGTTTATCCTACGGACTCATGCTATGCCCTGGGATGTCAGATCGGCAATAAAGATGCCATGCAACGTATACGGGCGATCCGCGAAGTGGATGACCGCCACCATTTCACGCTTGTTTGCCGGGATTTGGCGGAGATTTCGCGTTATGCCAAAGTGGATAATACCCAATACAGACTGTTGAAAGCCAATACACCAGGCAGCTATACGTTCATATTGCAGGCAACAAAAGAAGTACCAAAACGTTTGCAGCATCCAAAGCGCAATACGATCGGATTGCGCGTGCCAGATCATTCTGTTGTACAGGCGTTATTAACTGAACTGGATGAACCATTGTTAAGTTCGACGCTGATGTTGCCTGGTGATGAGTTTCCTTATACCGATCCCGAAGAAATTCGCGATCGAATCGGTAATCGCGTTGATATGATACTGGATGCAGGGTCCTGCGGTATTGATATGACTACAGTCATTGATTTGACTGATGAAGTGCCTGTTCTGATCAGAGAAGGCAAAGGCCCGATTGAACCTTTTGGATTAAGTGATTAATGGATTTAAATATCATACAAAAAATCACGGTGTACGCACTTCCGGTGATTTTTGCGATTACGTTGCATGAAGCAGCCCATGGCTACGCAGCAAAGCATTTTGGCGATACTACAGCGTTCATGCTGGGTCGCATAAGTATCAACCCGCTGCGCCATATTGACCCGATTGGTACAATTTTAGTGCCACTCCTATCGCTCATGCTGGGTGGGATTTTGTTTGGCTGGGCAAAACCGGTTCCAGTTAACTTCAGCCAACTGCGAAATCCGAAGAAAGACATGTTCTGGGTTGCTGCGGCTGGCCCCTTGGCGAATTTGGCAATGGCCATTTTCTGGGCATTCATGATTAAAATTGCATCCCTCATTCCCGGTAGTAGTTTTGCCTTGCCTTTGGCATTGATGGGGCAGGCGGGGGTGATGATTAACGCTGTTTTAATGATTTTAAATCTATTGCCATTGCCGCCCCTGGATGGCGGTCGTATTGCTGTCAGTCTGTTGCCTCATCATCTTGCATATCGTTATGCCATGGTTGAGCCTTATGGCATGTTCATTTTGGTAGGACTATTATTTACAGGTATTTTAGGTTCTATTTTGTGGCCGTTTGTCACTTTATTTATTAAAGTGCTTTCGGTATTTTTTGGTATTTCTTTGGGATAAAAATAACATGTATGCTGATCGGATTTTATCCGGAATGCGCCCGACAGGGAGTCTGCACCTTGGACACTATCACGGCGTTTTAAAAAACTGGATTAAATTGCAGCACGAATATGAGTGCCTGTTTTTTGTGGCTGATTGGCATGCGCTGACCACCCACTATGATTCACCTCAGATTATCGAAGCCAGTGTTTGGGATATGGTAATTGACTGGCTGGCTGCAGGGGTTGATCCTGCCCATGCAACGCTGTTTATTCAGTCGAAAGTGCCAGAACATGCGGAATTGCATTTGCTGCTTTCCATGATTACACCACTGGGTTGGCTGGAAAGGGTACCAACGTACAAAGATCAGCAGGAAAAACTCACTGAAAAGGATTTAAGTACCTATGGCTTTTTGGGTTACCCTCTATTGCAAAGCGCAGATATCCTGATTTATCGTGCCAACCGAGTGCCAGTGGGTGAAGATCAAGTGCCCCATATTGAATTTACTCGTGAAATGGCACGCCGTTTCAACCATCTTTATGGACGGGAATTGGGTTTTGAAGAAAAAGCTGAAGCAGCAGTAAAAAAGCTGGGTAGTAAAAAAGGCCGTTTGTACGAAGAACTACGCACCCGTTACCAGGAACAGGGCGATGATGAAGCGTTAGAGTCAGCTCATGCCTTGCTCAATGAATTGCAGAATTTGACTATCGTGGATAGAGAACGTTTGTTCGGTTATCTGGAAGGGGGCGGAAAAATGATTTTGGTTGAGCCTCAGTCAATGTTAACGCCAGCGTCCAGGATGCCAGGTCTGGATGGGCAAAAGATGTCTAAATCGTATAACAATATCATCGGACTTCGTGAAGATCCTGAAACCGTCACAAAAAAAATCCGTACCATGCCGACTGACCCGGCACGAGTCCGCCGGACAGACCCGGGTGACCCAGGTAAGTGCCCGGTATGGCAGTTACATAGCGTGTATTCCAACGATGCTACTCGTGAATGGGTCCAGAAGGGATGTAAAAGCGCAGGTATTGGCTGCCTTGAATGCAAGCAGCCGATAGTCGATGCTGTTCTGGAGGAACAAAAGCCAATGCAAGAGCGGGCGCAGGTTTATCTGGATGACCCGACTCTGGTGCGAAACATTATTGCTGATGGTTGTGAAAAAGCGCGTAAGCTCGCCAGCGAAACTATGCGAGATGTTCGTGATGCCATGGGGCTCAGTTATTTGTAAGCAATTTGACTAGCTGTAGAGAGCAGGCGTTTAATGTTTAATATGTGTGATAGATAACGCTGATGAATGAAGTTCACTTGAGCGAACCATTTGCCCGGGTGAATGGTGAGCCATACCTGGAACTACCGCAGGACTTGTATATCCCGCCAGATGCGCTGGAAGTCATTCTAGATGCTTTTGAAGGTCCATTGGATCTGCTGCTTTATCTGATCCGGCGGCATAATCTGGACGTGCTGGATATTCCAATGGCGCAACTGACCCAGCAGTACATGGGATATGTTGAGCTTATGCAGGCGCACCAACTGGAACTGGCATCTGAGTATCTGTTAATGGCTGCGGTGATGATCGAGATCAAGTCACGCATGCTTTTACCCCGGCCAACAGAAATTTCTGGTGAGGAAGCGGACCCTCGTGCCGAACTGGTGCGACGCTTGCTGGAATATGAACAAATGAAATTGGCAGCGCATGGATTAACCACATTACCTCAGGCAGATCGGGATTTTGCTTTGGTGCAAGTCTGGCTGGAACAGGTTGCGGTGAAACGGTTGCCCGAAGTCCATCTGGAAGACCTGCGAAATGCCTGGCTGGGTATTATTGCCAAGGCAAACGTCAACAGGCATCATAAGATTTCACGTGAGGAGCTTTCAGTTCGGGAACACATGAGCCGGATTTTACGTTCTTTGCAAAACCGGGAGTTTGTTGAGTTTTCAGAATTATTTAATCAGCACGCAGGTGTACCAGAACTGGTGGTGACCTTTTTGGCCATGCTGGAATTAGGAAAGGGGTTGATGGTGGTAATTAGTCAGCAAGCCCCTTTTTCACCTATTTATGTGAAATTAAGTTTGGCAACGGCCCATGCAGAATATTGATGAAGTGAAATTGATTCTGGAAACAGTCTTGTTGGCTAGCCAAGAGCCGCTTTCGCAAAGTGAACTCAAAAAGCTGTTTGATGAAGAGTTCAGTAATGAGACAATGCGCAAGCTTTTGGAAGAGTTGCGTCATGAATGGACCGGAAGAGGCGTTGAGCTGGTTAATGTGGCAAGTGGATGGCGTTTTCAGACCCGACCAAAGTTTCAGAAGTATCTGGATCGTTTAAATCCGGAGAAACCACCTAAATATTCTCGTGCCGTTATGGAAACATTGGCCATAATTGCTTACAAGCAGCCAGTGACGCGTGGTGATATAGAAGAAATTCGCGGAGTAGTCGTTTCCACTCAGGTGATAAAGTCGCTGGAAGCACGAGGATGGATTGATGTTGTCGGGCACAGAGATGTGATCGGTCGGCCAGCATTGTATGCAACAACCAAAGCTTTTTTGGATGATATGAATTTACGCTCACTTCAGGAGTTGCCAGTGCTTGAGGAAGTGGGCGCGTTGAATGAACAAACAGAGCTCGGATTACAATTAACAGTAGGGCAGGCATAGTTTAAACAAGCTGGTTGCCCGGTTTTCTGCCATGCATGATGCATTGGACTTGGATATAAATGAATAGTAACGGAAATAAATCACGGGGTGGTTCATCACAAAAGCGGAACAAGCCTGCGGACTCTACGCGGAAACCTAAACCAAGAGGGAGTACTCGAGGAAGCATTAGCGGCCGCACCCTTAATCCGACGAAGCAGCAAACAAGCGTGGATGACAAGGTGGTTAGACATGCTCCGAAAACAGCCGAAGTTGCTGATGATTCCCACAAACTTCAGAAAATGTTGGCTCAGTCTGGCATGGGATCTCGCCGTGAGATGGAAGAAGTGATTAAAGCAGGTCGCGTCACTATCAACGGTAAAGTTGCCGGAATTGGTGACCGTGTGGGGCCTGAAGATGTCGTCAGGGTGGATAAGCGTCCTGTGAAATTACAATTTGCAGGAGAAAATACCCGTATTTTGCTTTATCACAAGCAAGAAGGTGAAATTGTTAGCCGTGATGACCCGGAAGGCCGCACAGACGTGTTTGAAAAGCTGCCAAGAATTCGCGGTGGAAAATGGATTTCAGTAGGACGGCTGGATTTTAATACCAGTGGTTTACTGGTATTTACTACCTCAGGAGAATTAGCAAATAGGCTTATGCACCCTCGATTTGAGGTGCAACGCCAATATGCAGTGCGTATTCTGGGTGAGCTGACAGATGAACAGATGAAACTTCTTAGAACGGGTATAGAGCTGGAAGACGGTCTGGCAAAGTTCGATGAATTGGCTGATCAGGGTGGTGAGGGCTCTAATCACTGGTACCACGTTGTACTCAGGGAAGGGCGCAATCGTGAAGTTCGTCGTATGTTTGAGTCTATAGGTTTGACGGTTAGTCGTCTGATGCGGGTTCGATTTGGTATTATCAATATGCCACCACGCTTGAAACGTGGGCAGTGGCTGGAACTGGAACCAAAACAGGTGGCTCAAGTGATGAAGTGGGCTGATACTCTGGTGCCACATCAGGATATTGATTCAGCTTTAGATTAAAGTACTTCCTGCTTGACTTTTTTCTACTCACTTCTCGAGAATAGAGGTGAGTAGAATTAAAAGCCTTGGGATATATCTGCCACCTATTGAACTAACCTTTATTTTTTGTGTTTTTGGTCATTTTTAGAATGACACCTGCTGCCCAATCTCTCCCTCCCAGACCAAATGCAAGTGCTAAAGCCAGAGCAACGGCTCCAAATCCAATTTGAAAAGCAGCGGTTAATAGTTGGGTGCCAATCTGCAATTGTTCCAACGCTACAAATACCACAAAAATCTGAACTGAATATTCTGCAATCGTGCTGATAGTGAGGGCGCTATCAACCCCAACATTATTCAGGTAGGCAAAAATCATTCGATTTATGAAGCGTGACAAAAGGGTACCAAACACCAAAACCAATATGGCAACCAGAATATTGGGGATATAAAGCACTATCTTGTTAAACAGGTCTGCAACCATGTGTAAGCCAAGGCTGTTTGTTACTGTCACTACCACGATCATGAAGATTAGCCAATATACAATTTCACCCAAAATGTGACTAAGTGATATATGTATATTGCCTTGTTTCAGGAAGGCTTCAATACCGGATTTCTCACTTAAAGCATCGAAATGCGCTAATTTAAGAACCTGAGCTACAGCCGTACGAGTCAGCTTTGCAATAATCCAGCCAACAAAAAGTAGAATGAGTGCAGCACCTAGTTTTGGGAGAAAACTGGCTAGTTCTGTGGTGAGTGAGGTTAACGAAGCCACAAAAATATCAAGTTGCTGCATGACCTATCTCCTTGTTTTGTTTTCTGATTGATTTGAATATCAAATAGATGAGTCTTGGATGCTGAATTCGTTATCGGATGGATTGTCAGTATAGTTGATTATGCAAAACTGGACTTCAATCTGGCTGTTTTGAACCTAAAAACCTTAGTTGGATGGGTTGGAGTGTGCTGTTTTTGGAGTGCAGGGCAAGGCGCAATGACGCAGAATGGTCATTCCATTTCAAGGAGTTGC
>JAYVLG010000165.1:0-3571 GCA_043759595.1 Sulfurirhabdus sp.
TTGCGCGAGAATTTTGCTATCACAGCAGCACCGCTATGGCACCAAGTGATCGCCGAGAAGCGTGCAACCTTCTCCTGCGAGGTCAACCTGTCTCGTCCATCTCATACTACCCCCATAGACAATCTTCTGCTGGCAGGTGACTTCACCGCGGGTGATTACCCCGCCACACTGGAGGGTGCGGTGATGAACGGCATACGCTGTGCCAATGACATTATTCAGCGTTGTAACGAGTGACATCAGCATAAAGAACTGGCTGCAAAGTGCACATATCAGCTATATAGCCCTGCATTTATGTTGACCTAATGCAGCCATTCAACAATTGGACATCTGATAACCATTTTCGAACCAAACTTCCTCATCAGGAGGATGGCTTACAGTGGAAGTTCAATATAAAAGCATGTTCCTTTGCCTTCTATTGAATCAAATCCAATAGTGCCATGCATGTGTTCAATCAATTCTTTGCTAATCGACAATCCTAGACCTGTACCACCTTTTTTACGCGTGTCAGAAGAGTCAGCTTGAGCAAATTTATGGAATATCCGTTTGTGAAATGATGCCGGAATTCCAATTCCATGATCGATTATTTCCACCCTAATTGCAGCATTAGCCCGACGAACGGCAATTTCAACCTGCCCTCCTTGTTGTGAAAACTTTGCCGCATTAGATAGTAAGTTATTTAATACTTGTATTAGTCTTTCTCCATCCACGAATACTTGAACATTTTCTTCTGCAATGAGTTTAAAACTTACCTTATATTGCTCACCATAGTACTTTATTGACTCGAGAGCCTGTTGTATTAAAGTCATAAGAGATTGCTGTTGCAGGTCAATCTCAAATTTTCCTGCTACTAATTTATCAATATCGAGTAAATCGTTTATAAGAGATGCTAATCGCAGACTGTTTTTATGAGCAATATCGACCATCAATTTGGCTTGACCTGGCATCTCTCCCAGCACACCACCGGAAATCAAACCAAGTGCACCGGAAATTGAAGTTAGCGGGGTGCGCAGCTCATGACTGACTGTGGAAATAAATTCGCTTTTCATGCGCTCTACCTGGATCGTTTCAGTAATATCATGGAACCAGCCCAGTACCGATTCCGCACCCTTATATTGAATGTGTAAATAGGAGGCTAGTACCCATTTTCTCCCTTCGCCAGGTATATTAAGTTCAACTAGTCGCTCAAATATTTGTTCCCCATTAGCAATGCTATGCAAGATCCTGTTGTACTCATCCTGATCAACATAGTAGCTTGCAGGGTCAGTACCATGAACTTCACTTGTAGATTTATTTATTAGTTCTGCGTATCGTGGATTAAAAAATACAATTTCATGACCACCTTTCCTTGCTATTCGCGCCGCTGTTGGACAGCTATCCAACATATAACGGAAGCGCTCTTCACTTTCATGTATTGCTACTTCAGCATATTTTCTCTCGGTAATATCCTGGACTGTCCCTATTAATTTAATTGCTTGCCCAGATTTGTCGAAAGTAAAGTTACCAATAGCCATCATATAATATTCGGTTCCATCAGGCCTGGATATGCGAAATTCAGAGGTGAAGAGGTGCCTTTCTTGCATGGCATCCAGCATATTTTTTTCTACTTGGCCTACATCATCAGAATGAATAGCTTGGAGAAAAAGCTCGTAGGTTGGTACGATGCTCCCGGGTTCAATACCCCAGAGACGATAATGTTCATCTGACCATTGTAAATCTCCGGTCACTGGGTTCCACTCAAAGCTACCCAAGCGCGATATGCTCTGCGCTGTATTCAGTCGCTCATTACTTCGTTGCTGCTTTTCAATCATTGAGTTTAATGCATGCGCAACAGAATAAACTTCCAGGGGCCCGCTTGCAATTGCTCTTATTTGTGTATCACCACTTTCTATTGAGTTTGCAACTTTTTCTAAATCAACAATTGGACCGGCAATTCGCCTCGCTATAGCTCTGGCAAACAAAAGTAATAAAATTACTGTTAAAATTACCAAGCTGACAAAAAACATTGCACGATGCTTAGCTGCTGCCAACACCTCTGACGTTGGTATGCCAAAATACGCTATCCAATGTGTGTCAGGCATCGAAACAACCGAGTAATAGCGCTTTATTCCATCTAGTCCAATATTTTCGAATTCACCATTTTTAATTTTAACAATTTGTTTTGCCGCCTCTGAATTAGGTTTCGTTCCTATTGAATTTTCCGGATCGCTATTGCGCCAGATTAATACCCCATCATCAGAAAAAAAACCGAAGCGGCTACTATCTGAAATCCATTCAGTGGGAATTTGAGGGTTATAAAAATTTAAATCCAATGGGAGTAGGATTCCGCCAATCATTTTATGATCATCACTCCAGAGCGGCTCACTGATAACGGATACTCTTTTACCCGTTATTGGCCCCATAAAGGGATCGCCTACAGAGAACTTTTGATCCTTCAATAATTTTTTAAACCATGCTGATTTACCAATATTCACAAGCTTCCCACCTGGCTGACCTACTGCTGAACATACCACCACGCCGTCCATATTCGTATAGGCAACATTGATATAGTCAGAATTCATGACCAGCACACTCTTTAATATTGAATCACAGCTGTGCGGGTTTAATTGCCTGATTTGTGACCTTAAGGATAAGCTTTCCAAAATTTGACGAACATAAGAAATATGGACGCCGGTATTTGTAACCATCGCCCTAGTCATGGTGCGTTGTGTATTTTTAGTATTGATGATCGTCTGTTGAATATCAAAATAGATAAACAATCCGACAATAGAAACAAGTGGAAGAGCCACAGTTAAGACTAACAATAACAAGTAGGTTCTAATTGATAGTGTGCGCATTTTTATTTATTAAAATTACCACTTAGTCGGTTTGTATCTAATGTTCTAAGCCGTTTTGGGCTCTTCTTCCACCATAAAGGTATTGCTCTTCAAGATCCCGCTCAGATCATTCATCCGATGGATAGACACCTCGGTCAATACTCGCCCCGCACTTATCAGCAAAGTGCCATCTTTTGCAAAAATATTTTCTCGCACAATCATGTTGGGCCGAAGTTCCCGCAGAGTCAGTTGTGACACTTTCACTGAGCTTTGCGCCGCGGGACTTGTGTCCATTGTCACCATGGCTGCTTCTTTGCTCGCCTCCGCATTGGGCAGATTTTGCAGCTTGGTCACCACCGATTGATACGCCAACGGTGAACGCAAATGCATCTTTTCGGTCATTGCCTTTGCAATCTTTTCATACAGCACGGCCGCGACCACGGGTTTGATCAAAAATCCATTCACATCAAGCGCCAATGCCACGCTCATCATCTGGGAATTGGAATAGCCGGTCAGCACCAAAATCCGCGTATCCGCTTTGGCATGCGTTTTTCCGGTGCGAATCAATTGGATGAGCTCAAGGCCGTTCATGCCCGGCATTTCCACATCGGTTACGATCAGGTCGAAAGTGTGCTTTTCCAGCAGTATGCGAGCATCCACGGCACTATCAACATCCATTATCTGCGTGAAACGCAAATCGTTCAGGACGCGCACGATGATACCGCGCACAAACTTGTCGTCTTCCACCACCAGAATTC
>JAYVLG010000166.1:0-22056 GCA_043759595.1 Sulfurirhabdus sp.
TACCCGCAGCACCTGCGACGCATCAAGTTCTACGATGCCGAACACGACAAGGATCTGGTCTTTCTGACCAACAACTTCGACTTGCCTGCACTGACCATCGCTCAGCTTTATCGTTGCCGCTGGCAGGTCGAACTATTCTTCAAGTGGATCAAACAGCATCTTCGAATCAAGAAGTTCTACGGCACCACCGAGAATGCAGTCAAGACGCAAATATGGATCGCCATCACGGTTTACGTCTTGGTCGCCATCATGAAAAAGCGGTTCAATACCGAGGCTTCGCTTTACACAATTCTACAGATTCTGAGCCTGACGCTTTTCGAGAAAACACCGCTTGATCAATTACTTAAAAATACGGATATGCAAATGATCACACAGCAAAACAATAACCAACTGAATCTATTCAATTAAATTGCCGGACACTACTGATACCCTATATAAAACCTATGGTTAACAATTATTCATTTGCCGTGAAGAAATAGACGACTATAGTCTGAATACGTGATTAGATATTTGCTGATGGTAAATATCCCTGCTCAAAAAGCGGCTTTATTGAAATACTTCAATCGGTTTCGCTTTTTTCCAGTCACGGCAGCATATATTTGAGCAACAAACGTTTATCGATTGACTCGGATATTTTTGTCACTCGGTAAATTTTTTCTCAACGCAACGAGCTGGACACGAACAATAACTCAGGGCAACTTCACTTGTACCTGAACCTATTACTGCGTAGCAAGTGGCGCAATTCACATCAACTACTTTTTTGTTGATGACTGAAGCAGCAAACAGACTAGCCTGACGGCGTTTTATGGAATATAAATCTTAAAAGGAATAAATCATGCTTAGAAATTTTATGCAACCCACCACCAAAAACAACCTTAGCGAAGCTATCACCATCGCAGAAACAGAAGTGGAAGCGCGTCAAGAAAACCCTGCCCCCGCACCAAAACCAGCCCCTCGTGAAGAAGGAAACAAGCTGACTGTCGGTCCTAATATCAAGCTAAAAGGGTCAGAAATTACCGATTGCGAAATTCTGGTGGTTGAAGGCCGGGTGGAAGCTTCCATGAATAGCCGTGATATCCGCATTGCCGAAGGCGGGGTATTTTCAGGCAAAGCAGAAATTGATGTAGCAGAAATAAGGGGATCGTTCGAGGGAGAACTGACCGCGCGCAAGCAATTGGTGATTTACTCTACAGGCAAGGTCACCGGAACCATTCGCTATGGGGCATTAACTATAGAGGAAGGGGGTATCATTGAAGGAGAGGTTGCCGCTATTGTGAAAGGCACACAGAGTGCCAAGATGGTAAATATTACTGAGCAGCCGATAAAAGCTGTACCGAGTCCATCGGAAAAAGCCAAAACAGAACATATCTATGCATCTTCTGTTTTGGGACGTACTCCCCTGGGCGGACGACGAGGATAACAACAAGAATATTGACTAACCTTGCCGGTAGTGATTTAACAGTATTGACTAACTGGCTGGTTACTAGGCAAAACGCTTCTGTAAATATTGAATTATATCCGCGGATTCATACATCCACTGGCTATTGCCTTGTTCATCAGTAATTCTTAAACAGGGAGTTTTGACCTTACCCCCACCCTGCAGTAGTGCTTCGCGGTGCTGGGGGTCTTTTTGCGCATCCCGCAACTCAATATTCAATGATAAACGATGCATTTCCTTACGTACTTTGATGCAAAAAGGACATGTCTTGAATTGATAGAGTGCCAATTGCTGGCTTTGCTGATCAATCTTCTGCTGCAATTCAGGTGGACGCACTACCCCCTTCGGCGTACTCAGCACTTCCCATAACAGCATTATTGGGGTAAGCATCAATCGCAGCGTTTTAAAAAACATTTTTATAAACCATTTCATATCGTTATTCCACGTTATTTTGAATCAAAAAAGTAATATCTGTGATCCGTACACAATTTAAAGCAGATTTTCCAAGTTATTTATTGGACAATTCCACTTCCATATCCAAAGCCAACTGCCCTCCCTGCAATACCCGGCAAGTCACCCCACCGCGCCAGTCACGGTTCAATGCATCAAACAACCCTGCATGCACCGCCTTCATACGAGAACAAGGGTCAGTTTCTCCAGTGATTTCCAGTATGGCGTCTCCCAGCACAATCCGGGATCCCTTCGTGCCGAATAATGGCAAGTCTTCGACCAGTAAATTGGCCCGGCGTTCCGTCCAGGGCAACATCACCCCCAACTGATCGCATGCAGCTTGCCAAGCCACTTGCGATAATAATGTCACTTGCCGCAGACCGGGCTTGCCCCTGCTGTCTCCCGTAACACCTTGTTCTACGCTCAGAAAGACAGAGGAAAGTAATTGCATTGGCTGCATGCGCTGCGGCTTTATCGCTATTCCCAATAACTTCGATTTCACTTCTTGTCTGCCTCAATTTTCATGCACTCGTCCAGAATTGCGCGCATTTTCTCTGAACCCAGTTTTTCCATGGTATGAATATTACGCTCTGGTATTGCTTCCGGGTGTGGGTACGCGGCAACGGATTTCTCTACTGAAGCCTCACGTATGAGATGAAGTACAGGGTAGGGTGAGCGATTCGTGTAATTTTCAGCATCATTTGTTTGAGTTCCACCAAACTGGTAATCCGGGTGAAAACTGGCTACCTGAAATTCACCTTCGTAGCCTTCTTCGTCGATCAATATCTCAACCAATCCCAAAAAGTCGTTATAGTCCAGAAAGTCTCTCAACACATAAGGAAGAATCAATACCGTTGTTTCCACCTCTTCAGCACCGGTTTTGCGCAAAAACTCCAGTTCTTTATGCAAGTCTTCCAGCAATACCGCTGTCTGTTCTGCTTCACTCACCACATAACGCACTTTTTCATCAATAAAAGGTTTACGGGCAAAAGGGCATAAATTAAGCGCTACCACCACTCGCTCTATCCAGCAGCGAGTACGCGCAATTACAGTTTCAGTGTGTAAAAAATTTTCCATGGGAATATATCAGCGAGAAGGTTTATAGCTTGCAATATCATCTGTTTTACTTGCCAGCACCAGAAAACAGGCCAGAAAAAAAAGGGCGTGAACCATCAACTTGATGAGGCAAGCAGACTAAAACTTGTCCAATTCTACCACTTCAAACGACAACGACTAAACACGCAAAGAAGCTGCCATCAGAAATCCCCACTATAATTTACGCCAAAAAAACCAGGACGAGAAAAGTCATAAACAAAGCGAAATGAACCATTCCTTCCATCACATTGGTTTCGCCATCATGCAGACTAATAAAAGCAGCGAGCAAGGTCAGCACTGTCATTGCCGTCTGAATAGGGGTCATGGCCATTTCGATACGCTGCCCTGTCACCAGCGCGATTCCTTCAATCACTGGAACCGTGAGCAGCACAGTAGCCAGGGATGCACCCAATGCAATATTAATCACTGTCTGCATTCGGTCACCCAAAGCAGCTCGCATCGCCGTTAAAATCTCAGGCCCAGCTGAAACAGTTGCAACCAATACAGCTGGAATAGCCAGAGGTAGTCCACTGCCCCGCATACCCTCTTCCATAAATACAGCAAGCAGCTCTGACAGCACGCCAATCATCACCACACTTAATGAAAGCGCAGCAACATGGTATTGAGTGGCACTGGAAGATTTTTCGTGTTCATCATGCACTACTTCATAATCATATTCAAAGAAGCCGCGATGTTCCACCGTCTGAATTCGCAGAAAGGCAAAATACAGTACCAGAATAATCAACACGGTAAAGACTGAGTATGCGCGCCAAGACGCCACAGGAATGAACTCCGGCACAAACATTGAAATTCCGATGGCCACGAATAACATGGCCATATACGTGTTGGAACTATCCAGATTGTATGCCTGCTCTCCATGACGAATGCCGCCAATGATCGCTGCAAGCCCCAGAATACCGTTGATATCCAGCATTACGGCTGAATATACCGTATCTCTTGCCATGGTAGGCACATCTGAATTCAGCATGATAATGACCAGCATGATCACTTCGACCAGCACCGCTGCAAATGTCAAAATCATTGTGCCATAGGGCTCCCCAAGTCTGTGTGCAAGCTCCTCAGCGTGTCTGGCCACTCGCATAGACAACGAGATAATTGCACCCATCAGAACAGCAAATGCTGCCCACGCAGCCAATTGGCCCTCAGCTAAAATAGCATGCTCAAGATAAAAGAAAACACCTGCCAGCAAAGCAGCAACGATCAGGGCTTTATCTTTCTTAATCATCGCAAAGGGTAAAATTGCCATACATCACCACTCCAAAATATTTGCCAGCAATCATACAGACACTTGGTATAGTTCGCCAAATCGTGACCTATAATGCAAGTTTTGAGGAGATAAAAGATGCGCAAAATGATTCTGCTCCTGCTCGCTGCAGGGTTTATGGCGACGCAACCTGCACTGGCTAAAATTCAAAGCAAGGAAATTGCTTATAAAGGTGATGGTATCACCATGAAAGGCTATATCGCTTACGATGACAAGTTCAAAGGAAAGCGCCCTGGCGTGATAGTTGTACATGAATGGTGGGGCCATAACGACTACGCCAGAAAGCGGGCGGACATGCTGGCTAAAATGGGCTACACGGCTCTTGCTGTTGACATGTATGGCGATGGCAAACAAGCAAACCATCCTGATGACGCAGGCAAGTTTTCCGCCGAAGTCAGCAAACATATGGACTCTGCGCGTGCCCGCTTTGAGGCAGGCATGAAAACCCTTAAAGCTGATAAAACAGTAAACCCCGATGAGATTGCTGCGATCGGATATTGCTTTGGCGGTGGTGTTGTTTTAGCTATGGCACGTGAAGGTGAACCGCTTGCTGGTGTGGCCAGCTTCCATGGCAGCCTTGGTACTGAACACCCAGCCAAGCCCGAAAGCATTCATGCCAAAATCAAAGTATTTACCGGTGCCGATGACCCCATGGCACCTCCAACTCTGGTAGAAGCATTCAAAAAGGAAATGGATAATGCTGGTGCCAATTATCAAGTGGTCAGCTACCCAGGTGTCAAGCACAGCTTCACCAACCCTGCAGCAGATGAATACGGCAAGAAGTTTAATATGCCCCTTGCTTACAATGCGGAAGCTGATAAAGATTCATGGACAAAAACCGAGGCATTTCTGAAGGAGCTATTTGCAGTAAAGCACTAATCGCAACAATTTAACCTAGAAACCTTAGTTGGATGGGTTGGAGTGTGCTGTTTTGGGAGCGCAGGGCAAGGCGCAATGACGCAAAATTGTCATTCCATTTCAAGGAGTTGCAACGCCGCCCTGTGCTGCGAAAACTGTGTAATCCATCCCATAGCGGTCTCCCCAACCGGGTGAACCAGGGAATCATTAAAAATTCTATTAGAATTATTTAGTTAATTGTTAAGGTTAGCGGTTAACTACGGTTTCTAGGTTTAATCAACCACAATTAAGAGAAGGGCTGACAACTGCCAGCCCTTCTCTCATTTTAAACACATCAACCGCAAATTCTCACTCACTTTGAAACCTGTTACTGTTTAGAATCGCCAGCTTTAGCTTCGGGTTTTTTATGAAGATACTTCAATATATTCCACGATACGTTAGTGTTACCGGATTTTTGTTTCGCTGCCAATTTTGATGATGCCGTAAACTGAAGCAGATTCTCGGCCACCGTAGGGCCATTATGACAGTCATAACAACTCATTTTGTGCCCCGCTGCGAAGTTTTTCACTCCGCCCTCAACGCTAAAGGTTTTTGCCACTTTAAGTTCACTTAAAGGTGACCCTTTAAAATCTGCGCCATGACAATAAGCACATGACGCTGCACCTGAATTTTCAGCTGCATCACCATGAGAAGCCACCCATGCGTTACCTATGGTATGCATACCATGAGGCCCGCCATCCTTTGTAAGCGGCACTTTGGCATGACAAACCGAGCACTCTGCAACGGTACCCGCATGACCTTGAAGTGCAATGCTTTGAACATTGTCATTAATTTCGGAGCTTGGGTTGATTGCATGGGTAGGACCGTGACAAGATTCGCAATTCAAACCGCCATGTCCCTTGCTGAACCGATAAAGACTGAATCCTGCAGAAGGCACATTGGGGTTCGTTGCAAAACGTTGATCTGACGATGTAAATATCGTGCCGTATTGCTGATCAATCGCCACGAGATCACGCTTGCTGTCGTGATGACAAGCCTGGCAATTGGGTTCTTGCAACCAGCCAACACGATTCGCACTGCCGACAATCTGCATACTGCCGTGACAGCTCTGACAACTCATCAACGGATTACCGCTTGCATCTACCGCTTTGCCCATTGCTCCACGCAAGCATTGGGTTACAGCACCAGGGTGACACAGGTAACAAGTACCGCGATTGCTGGAATCATTCAGCGACAGTTTACTTACAGGATCGATAACACTGGCATGCTGGCCGTGCAGCGCCTGGGTAAGAGATTTAATGCCTACCACTCCTGTACCAGGAAGGGCGTTAGACGAGTGGCATGTTGCGCACAGCACTGGTTTCCCACTCATGGCCGTATTATAAAGCCCGGTATTGCTAAAACCTTTACTTGCCAGTGCATTGACAAAAACCGGATTTGATAGCTGTTTTTCATCGTGCAATTTCAAGATATTCTTTTTCCAGTCTTTCTCCAGCACCCCATCAAACACCCAACCACTGCTCGGCTTGGCAGCATTGGCCAATGTTGACGTATCGGTTGTAGAACGATGGCAGGCTGCACAATTCATTTCGTCACTTACCGGCAATACGGTCTGCGTCGTTGCGATCACTTTCCCGGTGCTATCTTTAGCTACAAGTTTTACCATCGGATAAAAATTCTTGCGCAGAGCATCATCAACTGGCGTAATCGGAATACCATCAGCCTCAAAGCGCTGATCTGCCGTATTGAGCTTCATTAAAGCGGGCGTATTGGAAGGTGTTTTATTGCCTGTCAAACCTACATCTGGCGCGGGGGAAACCCCAAATAATGCCAATACATACTACCAAAAATTAGTTTTGGTTGAACTGATTGTATTGATCGACCCAGTGCTGTCAGCTACGGACTGATAGGTCACTGACACCCCACTGGTTATAACTTTCCCCGTCCCCTTATTCACCAGATGCGCTTTCAGATTGTTGTAAGGAGGCAGGATTGAAAAAATGGAATAATCATTGCCATCTATGCAATGCATGCCCAGATCATTCCATGCAACAAGCGTATATCCCGATGTTGTTCCAGTTGTCGGAGTGCCGCTGCCAGCCAGCACATTCACTTCAACTTTCGCACTGGAGTATCGATCTTTAACCGTAACAACAGCAGACCCTGAAGCCACACCCCTGATCGTTACTCGACCACTGCTATAAGAGGCGGTAGCAACGCTAGATCTGGAAGAACTCACCGTTACCGTACCGGATGCCTTCGAAACGTTAACCAAGGCCGACGAACCCACTTTTATTTCAACTGAATTCGGAGACAATTCAATTTCTGCATTGGCATAACCCGCAAAAACCGAGAAAAACAATGCGGATGCAAACGTTAATAAAAACAATATGCGTAATTTCATTTTCCCACCTCCGGCAAAACAGTGAATTCACTTCTAATTACTATAGCTCCTATAATTAATAACAATAATTAAAAAATGGTAATTATTGAAATAAATTTAATCAATTGAATTTATTAATTAAATTTTATGGCAATCTAAATTATTACCAGAAATCCCGCAATATATGCGCTGATTTAAAAAAATGGGCACGATTTTTTTGTGAGTGAATGTGTTGTGTATCAGCCATGAAGTGACAGGAGAGGAAACAGATGTTTTTCGAAACTTGAATTATGAAATAAAAAAACCAAAAGCCTCCAACATAGAAGAAAACACTCTACCAACAATATGATTTAACAGTAAAATAATTCAATCCTGGCGTTGTTTTGCTTGATCCACGATGAGCATTACCAGCTCCTCCGTGCTTGCGAGCAGCTGTTCGCTTAGTTCAGCTACGCGTTTTGAATTGTCGCGCATCTTTTCGGGCTCTCGGCTTACAAGCAGTGCTTCCTTATACGGTTCCCATTCGCTCCGGATTTTTGCCACGAGAGTCTTGATCTGCGTTGTCGCGCGGGGTGAATTTTCGATTTGAATCAGCACTGCAGTGAAGTGCGCGCGACTGAGATGCATTTCCATATCAGCCGGTTCAAGATATAGATCCCATGTCCGGTACAAAAAGAATTTGGCCGTGCGCTGTGAGAGCATACGCTGGCGTCCAGCGAGGTTAACCAGATGATTGAGGGGGTCGATAGTGACATTATCGTAGGCCAACGTGACATTGTGAGCTGCACTCTGGAGCGCCTCGTTGGCATCATAAAGAGCGATGGCACCTGTTTTGCTGGGTGTTGAGATAATCAGCGGTTTAAATTTTGTCCATTCAAAATCCAGAGTAGCGAGCGTACTCCGCACCTTCGGGGTCGGCTGAAATGTTTTTAATTTGGCAAGCTGAAATTCGAACTGATCAATTGACTTCTGGAGGATAATCCGGGCATCATCGGTTGCGATGCCTTGCCCCAGCATGAGGTACGCCTTCACCATGCGTTGAGACAGCATACGCTGACGCCCCGATAAGTTCACCGCGGTCGTGATATCAATATCTGTACTGGAAACCGATTGTGAATCAGCATGCACATTCAACGGCAACGCGGTAAACAACAGTCCCGCCACGAGGCACCAAAAGCAGAGCAGCAGTCTGCTCTTGAACTTCTTCATGGGATCAGGGAATGAAACTGCGAGAGAGAAAATATGCGCCGAAATGATTGAGTTTGTGGGAAGAATGCTCATAATTCTCCAATAAAACTTGATGTAGTTTCATGGCGCATATCGTCTTCATAACTTACGAAGCAGGTTGTAAGCTGTGAAGGGCTTGTACGCTACACTATTTGGTTTTGTTAACTGTACAATTTCTGGATCAGGTACACGCTCTTAATCCAGCAAACTGTTTGGGACCTTTTATTCTGCCCAACAACAGTTAACGAACTGCAATATATGCCTATCATTCTTATATATCAAGCGACTCGAAATAACACAAGTTAAAATCCACAATCAAAAAAATAACTAAGGGTAAAATGCTTTACTCGGGGCTATCAAGTTTGTATTGATTTTTTTAATAAAAAACCAGTACCGAAGGTGGCTATAGAACCAACACATTACCGCATCAAAGAATCGGTTCACCCCCCATTTTCTCACCACGCTCATATACAACATGAGCACGCCCTACAAGCAACGGATCCAGGGGACCAATACTATCTATATCCTTGCCTTTATAGGGCAGACTGTGCAAAACATAGCGCATGGCATTCAGTCGCGCACGTTTTTTGCAATCCGATTTGATCACCGTCCAGGGTGCATCTGCAGTGTCAGTGTAAAAAAACATCGCTTCCTTGGCCTTTGTGTACTCATCCCACTTATCAAGTGAAGCCAGATCAATCGGACTCAGCTTCCACTGTTTAAGAGGATGAGATTCCCGTTCCTTAAACCGCCTGCGTTGCTCCTTCCTGCTGACAGAAAACCAGAATTTAATCAGATGGATTCCACTATTGGTAAGATCGCGCTCAAACTGGGGCGCCTGACGCATAAATTCAACGTATTCATCCTGCTTGCAAAAACCCATTACCCGTTCTACACCCGCGCGGTTGTACCATGAGCGATCAAAAAGCACAATCTCACCTGAAGTCGGCAAATGCTGCACATAGCGTTGCATATACCACTGTCCCCGCTCCGTTTCAGACGGCTTTTCCAAAGCCACTACGTGTGCACCCCGAGGATTCAAATGTTCCATAAAACGCTTGATTGCCCCTCCCTTGCCCGCAGCATCTCGGCCTTCGAACAATATAACGACTCGCTGGCCGGTTTCCTTTACCCACGCCTGTAATTTGAGCAATTCCACTTGCAAATGATATTTTTGTTCTTCATACGCCTTTCGGGACATCAGATTCTTGTAAGGGTATCCCCCGTCACGCCAGTCCTCAGAAAGTGCATCATCCGGTTTAACAGATCGATTTTTATAATGCGGCTCATCATTCTTTAACAGCGCATTTCTCAGCACTGCAGCATCATCAGGAGATGCGCCCGCCATGATCGCTTCCAGCGACTTTGCCAGGGCCTCAGTATCGCCCAGTGCAGCAACGGCCAGAATATCTTTCACCGCAACAATTTTGGATACCTGCGCAGCATCTACAGCCTTTGAAACAGTGAATTTTTTAATGCCTTCGGCACTGGATGCCGGCACAACATCACCCGCCTTAGCTGCACGAGCGCGCGGCACAGATTTTTCTTTCGCTACAGGGGTAGCAGCACGAACAATCTTGGTCTTGGTCTTAGTCATTTTTTTAATTGATTTAGCGGGTCTGCTAGCCATAAATTTTCCATTATTTAATACCATAAAGCGGGCGAATCAAGAACCAGGTTATTACCTAATTCAGGATAACCATGTATACAATCACATTGTCACGCGATCAGATTGATTTGTAAATAATCAATCTCGCAACAAAACACTTTATATCTACTCAATTTCAAGAATCAGGTATGCTTCAAACTTGTTCAGCACGTTACGAATCTGATCGGGAAAACCAACAAAATGAATACTCCAATCGGCGCCATCTTACTCATTGCAGGGCTGGTTATTGGACCTGTTTACTACACTTATATCCGATTTTTTACTGGTGAAATCGTGACAACCCAGACGGTTGCTTTGCAACAAAATTCAGGCAAACTACTTTTTGACCCTATTGAATTGCAACTTTCACCAGAAATGAATGATGTAGGACTTATCATACGCATTGATGCATCTCATGGACCTTTAATCCTCAGCAGCAACCCACCAATAAACAAATATCACGCCATTGTCTCAGATGGCACTAACATGCTTGTTGATACTCACTTCAGCAATACATCTCCCGCTGTTGATTCAACCCCTTCGATGTCTTTTCAGGAGACATTGCCTTTGTTTAAAGTCAATCAGAGAGGCACATATCAGCTAAAAATAACAGTGGAAGGTGAAACTGAAATGCAAATCCTTAAAACTGAAGTTCAAGTACGGGAAAATGTAAAAAAACCGGACATGATCATTGTCATTACAGGGATCGCATTGCTTGCAGCGGGAATTTTAGCCATATTATCAACATAGCAACCCCACGTTATTATTAGTATCGATTCGATACCATTTTTCATCTAAAATGCATTGGCGATCGTTTCAGCTCGTATTGCCAGCCCCTTTGCCACACTGCCGAAATTATCACCCGAAATAATTGGTACGCAGGGAAAGCGCTCTCGCACCATTCGGTTCATGAGGGGAATTTTTGATGTGCCGCCAGTAATAAATATTTCATCAGGTTCCTCTCCAGCCTGTCTGCATGCATCACTCATCAATAAAATAATTTTCTCAATGTACAGATTCATATTCAGTTCCAACTCGAGCCTGCTCACAGGAATATCCAGCGGATTATCGAAGTAATCCAGCGCAATGTTTACCTGCTCATCATCGGACAAGGCAATTTTACCTAGCTCAGCACTTCGATTTACGCGCATGGCAAGATGATTTTCTTTCATTTCAATCAGCCGCTTAATGGGCTCTTTATCCACGGCATCGCGCAAATATTCATTCAGTTCCACTGTCATTGCGCGACCATAAAAACGCGTTTGCGCAGGGATATCTGTGATCGTGAGGGCATCCAGAATACCGCTTTTAGGGATAGGCAAACCTGTTTTCGTCATCACACCTATGCCAAAAGCCCGGCCGAAAAACTGTTTTGCAAATGCCACATCCAGATCTGTGCCACCCAACCGTTCACCTGATGTACTGAGAATATCGTCTTTACGTTCAGCCTTCATTTTCCTGTCCGGGCCTAATTGCATGAATGTAACGTCTGTCGTTCCGCCCCCCGCATCCAGCACCAGAACCCGTTTATTTTCGGCCAACTGGTGCTCGTAGGCCACGGCAGCCGCAATCGGTTCATATTCAAAATTAAAATCCTTTATCCCCGCCTCCGCAGCTGCACGGCGCATAATTTCCAGCGCACCCGGTTCAAATTCGCCCGCTCCGTGATATTTAACAGGTCTTCCAAGCACCACAAAATCAGCCTCCATCCCCAGCGCTTTTTCTGCGGTTTGCTTGAGATAGCGTAAAAAAACAGCAGTAATAGCCACAAAAAACTCGATTTGCTCAGGAAATAAATCAACGGATAAAAAGTTTTTAGGGGATTTGATCAAATAGCCCAAACTCGGGTCATCCATATGCATATGGATCGCTTCAGTACCCAGCAAAACCTCAGACGAGCGTATAAGCTGCGCACTTAAGTCTTCAGATTTACTTTCTTCTGCAACTTGTTGCATAGCGTCTCGGCGAGCGCTATCCCAAGCCATTTTCAGGATAGACTCACCGCTTAATGTTTCCAGACCGGATGGACTGATCGGATTACCGGTTAGCATCTCCTCCGCCATCCGTTTTTTTCGCATTTCCGCCTGCTCTCCGCGCAACTGTACGGCTGCTTTTTCAACCTCGCTATCAGACACCACCAAATTGCGAATCGGCGAACGAGGTACCCAAAGTACTGAAGGCAGCAAGCCGCTTCCCGGTTCCAGTTCCACCAGGGATGGCTCGCCCCCATTAACAAAAGAAACGGCACAATTAGACGTGCCATAATCGATAGCGATAGTTTTCATAGGAATTGAAGATGGTTAACAGACTATTGATTCTTTAAGCATTGAATTGACGTCGACTTTTCTGTTGACTCGCTGCCGTTTCATCATCAATTGATTGTCTGGATTTAGCAGGATTCATTTAATTACAAGCATATTGACAGGTAACTTCAGGCTAACAGGATAACTGAAAACCCGCATAGAACAAACACTAAAAATGGAATGATTACCGTCTTCTTTGCCTTACAAACAGAGACACAATGCCGCACAATTGGTATGCTTACAGGCTTACTGATAAATAAATATTCACACACAATAGACAGGATTTGAAAATTGACTAATAAACCCCAGGCAACCGCTGATACTCAAAGGGTGCTTGCAGCTCTGACAGGGATTCAACGCGCTTACCCTTTGGAACGCCGAATCAAAAACGAGGCCTGCGACGACACGCGTGAAACCTATCTTGCCGTACTTTTACGCTGGCTCCAAACTGGTACAGCACCTTTGACGGAGGGTTTTGATCGGGAATCCCTGGATGAACTTACGGCACTGGATGCCATATTCATTGTTAATGACCAGATCGGCTGCCCCCCCTTCAATGTCGTCAAAACCGATATTCTGGTTCACTTCCCACACGAAACATTGCACGTTCTTTCTGCACTGGATGCATTGGCACTTCCCCGAATGCTGAACACCGCAGCCACCGTAGAAACGCAATGCGCCATGAGCGGGCAGCCCATTCATTTTTCCCTTACAGAAGAAGGAAAAATACGCACGGATGAAAGCAGCACCGCTGTTGTAGCCTTTCAAAAAGTAGCGAACAGCATTACTCGCTACACTTTTGATCTCGCACCCGGCATCCGCTTTGTACTTCCCGAACATGCGGGCACTCTTCAACAAACGTTGACTCTGGATGAAGCCTCTGTAGTCGCAAATACTTACTATTCCTTTCAGCGAAAATTGATCCAGGATGTTGCTATGTAACGTATTTTCACACTCAATTGGCACTGTATTCTCGTTTCTATTTTAACGGATCCAACCCAGTTTTTGTTTTCAGCAAACTTGCACTTAAGTTCTTTATCTGCGCCCAGAGCGCAATTGCGACTAAACTCTGCATCAGCGAGATTAAGCCACCCAATAAACTCGCTGATGCTAAAACTACTTAGCGGCCCCGTTCTTCATCCGTACTACGAAATGCACCCTTCCCTTTTTTATCCTGTTTATCCGTGTCGCCTTCATCATTTTTACGACCCTTCTGACGCGTTTCCTGGCGATCCTGTTGACGAATTTCCTTCTGCTGGCGTCCCTGTTGCATTACCGGTTCACGCGTATCTCTGCGATCTTGCTGACGGGTTTCCCGCTCCTGTCTTTCCTGTTGAATCACAGGCTCACGCACTTCCCTGCGATCCTGTTGGCGGTACTCCTGATCCCGCCGCTCCGGTTGCATTACGGATTCCCTTGCATCCCTTCGATCCTGCTGACGATATTCCTGATCGCGCCTTTCCTGTTTGATCACCGGTTCCCGAGACTCTCTACGATCCTGCTGGCGATAATCTCCGCTGCCTTTGCTTCGACGTGCCTCATCGTGGATAGTCTCAAAATTCCTGCCCGACGAACGCATCCGCATCACCTCCTCGGGAGGGTATCCGTAACGTTCTGAAATAAAGCGTAAATTAACCAGATTAACTACGTCATCGTCAGCCAGTCTTATCCTGTTCCATTCGTTCCTGTTTCTGTTCTGATAATAACCATAAGCACGACCATATGGAGCACCATAAACATTCTGAACCGGTACATAATAAACATCTGGCCCGATACCATATCGCAAACTGATATCCATCCAGCTGTTTCCTGAGAGTCTTAAATTAACAATCACCGAAGGTGACACTCTCGCCCTCTGCGATATAAACAAAACCACGGGAATATCGTAGTCGGGGATACGCCGCTCATGAATATAAATCACGTCACGCTGTGAAACCCGATAATACTCGCCCATAGAAAAATAAAAACTGTTTATATCGCCATTAACGACTGAACCTCCGACTTCCATACGTGTATTTGGCTGGCCGGGGTTGACAACACAGCCTGATAAAAATGCTATTGGCAGCACAAACAGGAGCAGTGCGGGCACTTTATTCATTATTTTCATTCGACCTCTCCAGATTCATACTTCAAATATAATCAAACACATGGGATAAACAATGATCTCTTCATAATCAGCCTGATAAAGCTTGTTTACCTCATGGGAGACAAGTCATAAAGACCAGATTGTGCTAATCATGCTCATTACAAGCAGAACATTCCTGCCACTATTAAAACGAAACATCCAGAAACGTTTTCACCTGGTTGACCATCTCTGCTTCATGGCTAGTGTAAAAGTGATCGGCTTTTTGAACTGATACCTGTTTAGAACCCGTTTTATTCTGGAGTGATTCGCCCCTTTTTTTAACGCCCTTCAGCACCCATGGAAAATCATTTGCACCATAGAGATCCAGAACAGGCATATTGATTCGTGAAAAATCTTCAACCTCAGAGATCCCTAATGCAGCCCAGCCAGATACGCCAGAATCCGGGTTGTTCACAAGATAAAAATGCGTCATTTTTGAGCCCATGCTATGGGAAACAATGCCTATTTTTTCGTAACCCTTGGCTTTCAAAAATGCTATGGATTCTTTCAAGCGTTCTGCTGCTTCTTGATAGGTAGCCTTGTATTCTTCAGGCTTTGCATCAGCGCCAAGCACAGGCATCTGAACTGACAAAGTTGTATATCCCTCATCAGCAAGCTGTGTGCGTAAAGTACCGATCATTCCCCAGTCAGGATGAATACCAGAGCCATGCACAATAATCACACTGATTTTCGCGTCTTTTGCTTCTGTAAATAACGTCAGAAATTTGTGATGGTTATGCTGTTCCAGATACACCGGATCACCTACGACTATGCCAGGCGTAATTTCATCTGCCCATTTTTTTTCACGAACATAGTCTGCAGCAAACGCCAGATTCGCTAAAGCCGCAAGCAAAATCATTAATAAGCACCGCATTTTTCCCCCCTTATTTTAAATGCTCGCAACTTCACTATAGCATTAATAGCTACAAAAAAATATATACGCATGATTTTAAAGAAATTTTTAAAATTCCAGCCTTAAAACAAAGGATAAACTTTTACCTTTAAACTGATGGAGAAGCAGGTTGCAGTTTAACTGCCAATTTCTCCTATCTACATACCATGCCCTTGAACCACCCGGCCGCCATATTCCTTATTGGGCTTGCAAAAGTGAGCGGTCTGGCGCTCCTGTAAATCGCGCGGCACCCCGTTTAATGCAACCACCAGATTGCCAACCCGATCCCATAAGCTTTCTAAAACCTGTTAATCGGGCATTCATGCCCTTTTTAGATACAAATGCCCGCCCGATTTTACTTTTCTATTCAAAAAAACAAGTCTGTTTGCTCTTAATTACACCTGCCAAGACCATAACAATTTATTTTAATTGCATATTTTATTTTTATATAAATTTGGCACGTAATTTGCTAGAGATGTTCAGGGATACCGTTAATGTTTTATGTTGGCGGCATTAGCATCACAATAAATCAATAATTTATACAAGGAAGGAATTCTATGCGTAACTTTCACTTAAAAGCCGCCACTGCGCTGATTGGCATGGCGATTACCGGAGCCATATCACCGGCTCAGGCAGGCGACGGCTCAGTCACACTCATTCAAACTGGCGACATTCATGGACACTTGCTACCTCGTCCAAACTTACGCAGCGATGCCACGGGCAAGTACCTTGAAGGCGGTGTTGCGCGCATTTATACCAAGATCAAATCCATCCGCAAAGATTCAACTTATGCCGACTGCAAATACTGCAAGGCATATGACCATTCTCTTCTAATTAACACCGGTGATACCGTGCAAGGATCTGGTGAAGCCTTGTTTACACGCGGCCAAGCCATGATCGACGTGCTTAACCTGTTTGGCTATGTTGCCCATGCGCCCGGCAACTGGGACTTCCTCTATGGCCCCGCCCGCTTCGAAGAGACCTTCGTTGGTACCGCGACAACACCACCTTTGGCCAACTGGAATGCCCTCGGTTCCAACCTGTATTACACCAACCAGTTTGACGACACGGCAGTCTGCGGTGCGACGGCAGCGTATACCTCCACAGATGCCAATGGGGTAACAACCACCGTTCAACGTCCCCTCAAGCGCGTGTTGCCAACATACAGCATCAAGCAAGTAGGTAATGTTAAGGTTGGTATCCTGGGTATGACTACGGCGCGCGCCATTGCTGCTGTCGGTACCTCCGTGACCAAGAACTACGTTTTCACCGACGGTAAAACTGA
The DNA here is from genome assembly GCA_043759595.1 of Sulfurirhabdus sp. Taxonomy (GTDB): domain Bacteria; phylum Pseudomonadota; class Gammaproteobacteria; order Burkholderiales; family SMCO01; genus Sulfurirhabdus. The sequence continues at coordinate 16,990 of JAYVLG010000166.1, forward strand.
AGTGCCTTGCTTCGTTGACAAACTGCGTAACGTTGAGAAGGTTGATGTGGTGGTCATGATCTCCGAGATGGAAATGTCCCGCGACATCCAGATTGCCGAGACCCTCGCTCCGGCTCCGGATGTGATTCTCAACTCCGACATGCACGAGCGCACAGTTTCTCCGATTGTCGCTACCAACACAGATGGCCGCAAAACCCTCATTGTCGAAGAAGGTCAGGATGGTACTGTCATCGGCAAGATGAAACTGAATGTGAAGAGTGGCGCGATCGCCGCATGGGAGTTCGAGCAGAAAGTCATTACCAGCGACATTATCCCGGACTTAACCATTGCTGCCAAGATCGTGGCCGTGCGCAAGCCTTTCGTGAAGGGCACCTTCGTTCCAGGCCAGACGGTGACGGTAGGTGGCAACACCACCCAGCTGATGCGTCCGATCGACGAAGTGGTCGCCTATACACAGGTGGGTCTGCACCGCTCCAATTTCGTGGATGAGGATATGCCCGGTGTAGTCGAGGGGACCTCCCATGATCTGATCGCCGACGCCATGGCTAACATTGGTCAGGCCCAGTCAGCTTCCATCCGTGGCTTCCGTTATGGCACACATGTGGCGATTGGCGGTGCCATTACCATGAATGATATTTACCACTATGTGCCTATTGCTGCCAAGTTGGGAAGAACCAATAAAGCTTGCGGCGCCGACTTGAAGTTTGCGATCGAGCAATCGATTGGTGGTACATTCCATCCCGATCCTGCCAACTGGACCGGTGGCTGGATGTTTGGTTACAACGGTTTGACCATGGATGTGGATGCTTGCGACGGATTTATGGGTGCAACTCCGTTGAATCCAACCCCATTGACCTTTGCCGATCCTACCCGTCCTTGGAGCACAAACCGCGGCAGCAACATCAAGGTTAACGGCGTTGCTATCGACGACCACGAGCTCTACGACAACCGTACCACCAGTGCAACCTTCCAGCAATGCGTACCTTCCAATGGTAGCCCAGCTCACGCTGGCTACGAAGTCACTGGCTACTGGATTGCGGACGATCCGACCACTATCAATAACTGCAACCCTTGCCGTGGCCGTGTGATTCAGGTCGTTAAAACGGATGGCAGCATTGTCCAGGTCGCTGGCCCAGGTGTGGCTGCTGGTACTCCGTTGCCTAACAGTCTGGACGTGATGGACATCAGCGAAGCAGTCGTCAAGTATCTGAAGGGACCGAAAATCAACGGATTGGTGACCGCTACCAACCTGCCGATTCATCGCCTGACAGTGAAGCGTCTGCCAACCATCAACCCACCTGGCTACAACTTCAAGATGATCCAGCCACTCAAGGGTGCATCGTCTGCAACCTGCCCAGTAATATAATAATAATTTGCTCTTCCTTGAACAGCCCGGTTTTCCGGGCTGTTTTTTATTGTTTAATGCAAACAGACTCTTACCCTAAAAGCCACTTACCATTTCCAGTACGGGCCTATTAAAGGATTCAAATCTGACAAACCAGCATAATAAAACGTTATGCAAACAGTCCTGACCCACATCAATTTGCACAGTTGCGAGTCACTCCTGCCTCGAAACACCCAATTCAATTCAAATTGAATTAAAGCTCAACAAAACATACCAGTTGACGAAATAAAACTTTTATGTTCAAATGATAATCATTCGCATTTGATAAAAGTACAGCTACCATGAACCAGCCCTCAAAAACCAACCAGCCCCACGTCAACACCGTCCATCAGTCTGTTGCGGTAATCAACGAAACCGAAGCAGCTCGCATGGTCTCCAGTGCCGCACTGCTTGGACGCCGTGAGATATTGACTATCCAGCATCAAGGCGAACACTACACACTGCGCAAGACGCGAGCAGGAAAACTGATCTTAACCAAATAGAAACAGAGATCCGCTTGGTACCTTAGCATTATTTTAATTTTTAGCCAGCCAACCCTTCCGGGCAAGCCAGCCAGCACAATTTATAAACTGACTTGTCCGGAGTATGTAATGAAAAAAAAACACCTGTCCCTTATCGCTAGCCTACTGCTGATCAACTCGCCTGCACAGGCAGATGAAAGTTTATTTGGCGTTCTTAAAGGTGCTGAAACCTTGCCGGATGGCGCAGTGGAGCTGGTTCAGCATCTAACCCGCCGGTCCGACAAGGGGCAAGGCACTTATGAGGCATTAGATTCAAAAACAGAAATTGAATACGGTATAACCAACCGCCTGACTGGCGCAGTGTATGTCCTGGGACAGTCTATCAAAACAGAAGGACTGCTGATTGATGGATACATCCCTAAAGATGAAAATTACGGCATGCGTCCTTCTGGCATAGAAGGCTCATTAAAATACAATTTTCTCAGCCCGGCCAAGGATGATTTTGGTTTAGCAGGCTATTTTTCAACTTCCTATTCTTGGCTGGATCCGCACTCCGGACAAAACAAGAAAAAACTCACTTTTGAAACACTGCTGTTAGCCCAGAAATACTTTCTGGATGGCGAACTCATATGGGTGGGCAATCTCGGGTTGGAAGCCACATTGGCCAAGCGCGGCAGCATTGCAGGATTACCTGAAGACTTTGAATGGTCTACCAAGCCCGAAATGGAAATTGGCTTTATGGGTGGCACCGGATTATCTTACCGCGTTGCTCCTAACTGGTTTGTAGGAGGAGAAATTATCTATGAAACAGAATTCGAGACAGAAGTAGGTCAGGAAAGATGGTCTGTTTTTGCTGGTCCAACCGTTCATTACGGCAGTAAAGATTGGTGGGCAACCCTGAGCTGGATGCCGCAAATCAAAGGAGGTGGATTTGAAGGGTATGTCGGACAGACTGACAGCAGCTTGCATCTGATAGAAAAAACAAAGCAGGAATTACGACTGAAAATCGGAATCAATTTTTAAGGGGAACAAAATGAAATCACCTAATTGGCTCATGATTCCAGCCATTCTAATCCCCGCTGCCATATCTGCGCCGGCATTTGCGGTGCAGTATCTCAGTGTAGAGCAGGCTCAAAAAACATTATTCCCTGAAGCCAGCCATTTTGTACCCGCTGATATCACTTTCACCCCGGAAATGAAGCAACAGATTGAAAAATCCAGCGGCGTGCGAGTGCGCAACCAGGCGCAACAAGTATGGCGTGTAGAGACTAACAACAAAACAATCGGATGGTTTGTGCTGGATGAAGTAATCGGTAAGCACGAGTTCATTACTTATGCGGTTGCGTTATCCGCCGATGGAACGGTGAAAGGCATCGATATTCTTGACTATCGTGAAACTCACGGTGGCGAGATTAAAAATGCGAAGTGGCGAGCACAATTTACCGGCAAGAAAAATGGTGACGCTTTTCGCCTGGATGACGATATCAAAAATATCAGTGGTGCCACACTATCATGCAAAAACATTACCAACGGTGTGAAACGTATTCTCGCAACTTATCAGGTGGCGCTTAAATGAACGCAGCGCACGAACAATTTCGCACTACCAATGCCGAAATAAGCATGGAACAGGTTCGTGCGCGACCACTTCTAGGCACCATTGTAGAAATATCCGCTGCGGGGTACTCCCCTGAATCAGTTCAGGTAGCTATTGCACGAGCCTTTGACGCGATTGAAAAAGTGCATCGATTAATGAGCTATCAGCACCCCGATTCTGAAGTTTCCTGTTTGAATCGCTGGGCACATGAAAAGCCGGTGAAAGTATCAGCACATACCTGGCATGTGTTAAAAACCGCAAGCGCCATTTCCGAATCGAGTGACGGGCTATTTGACATTACTATCGCGCCAACGCTCACCCGGTTAGGGTTTTTACCAAAACAGCAGGGCATGCCAAAAAGTAACGAGAAAGGCAACTGGCGGCATGTAATGCTCCTGCCTGACCATCAGGTTCATTTTGCACGAAAATTGCGTATCGATCTTTCCGGTATTGCTAAAGGTTATGCTGTGGACCTTGCAGCTCAGGCATTGAAAGATTCCGGCATAACGTCTGCCCGCATCAATGCCGGAGGGGATATGCGACTATTCGGCGAGAAAAGTCAGACCATTCATGTGCGCATGCCTGACGCACCTGCACAGACTGTCCCGCTGTTGAATCTGACCTGCGGTTCAGTCGCTACTTCTGCAGGATATTTCGCTTCGAGGGAACACAAGGGAGAGTGGGTGACCCCGCTGGTGAACCCGCTGACACGTAAAGCCTGTAGGGTTGGACAAAGCGTGACCGTGCTGGCTGAAGAATGCATGATTGCAGATGCATTAACCAAAATTGTACATATAGACCCTTCCCGTTCTGCTACAACGCTTGATCGATTTAATGCGCGTGCGCTAATTATGGATACCGATCCGGACAGTGGCAATTATCGTATTTTCGACTCATCAAAATAATTCATGAACAAAATCACCCCCACCCCCATTCGTCTTTCCAAACATCATAAACGCTGGTTATATAGCGTGTTTAGCCTGCTGTGGTTAAGTGGCTCATTGTGGTTGGTCTCGCACTACTTTATGCGCGTGCAGGGCGAATTTGGCGAAGCACCTCATCCATTGGAAATATGGTGGTTACGTTTGCATGGTCTGGTGGTGTTTGCGGCCTTGCTGACACTTGGATCAGTGCTACCTACCCACGCACACCGCGCATGGCAACTCAAAAAAAACCGCCATACCGGATTGTTCATGAAGATCCTTTTTCTATGGCTGGCCATGACAGGGTACGCACTCTATTATTTTGCAGATACAGAAAATACGGACTGGCTACCTTTGTTGCACTGGATCGTTGGACTGAGCCTGCCGTTGATGCTGGTATTTCACATACGCCACGGGAGAATGCGATCTGGCAATACCACTCTAAAGATAAAACGTAATGCACCCGAAAGCAGGCAACAAAAAATCATACATAAGGAGGTAGCCTGATCTTTAAATTGTTTCGTAGAAACCAAGAATGGGTATTCATAGCGTTACATAAATCACGTCAAATAATTCAACATGTTTAAACTCGACAACATGCGTGAACTCCCTTAAGATATATTCAATGCGCAATATAAAGTCAAAACAACTGATTTCATTCGTGGCCATCGTGATGCTGGTTGT
>JAYVLG010000167.1:0-48119 GCA_043759595.1 Sulfurirhabdus sp.
CCGCTATGGGTTGGATTGCACAGTTTTCGCAGCACAGGGCGGCGTTGCAACTCCTTGAAATGGAATGACCATTCTGCGTCATTGCGCCTTGCCCTGCGCTCCAAAAACAGCACACTCCAACCCATCCAACTAAGGTTTCCAGGTTAAAAATTTTCGATTCTTGCAACATAACGAAATACAATGAGCCGGTAAAGATTTTCGCCTACCTGGATATGTGAAGACTCTTTGCGATCAAGGTTAATTGTTTCTCCGCCATTTGCAGACAGAGACTTAAATCCGAACGCATCATTTTCTATTAGCGCATCCAGTATTTCCAGCAATTCATTTTGAGGAAGGTTGCCGCCCGTGTTGTTGATGAGCGTGCATGGCTTACCTTTTTTGGTGACGCCTTGCAGGTGAAATGCATCCGCTCGCAGCGGGTTGTTTTCATCAAAATCTGCGTTTGGATCAACAAATTCCGAAATGTTACTCATGATTAAGTGCCTAAATAATATGTCAAAATGGTAGTAAAGTACTTTTAAAAGGTTACGTTACCAGTTGACTTAACAAGATTTTTCCAATTATAGTGTGCGAATGGAATCTGAACTCATTGCGCTTGAAGAGAAAATAAACCAATTTGTCCAATTGTGCCAGCGTTTGCGCGCAGAAAATGTGCAGCTACGGCAGCAATTAGTGACAGTGGTTAATGAAAACAGGCAGTTATCCGAAAAAGTGAACGGGGCTAAACTTCGCCTTGAAACATTATTGAATCAAATTCCTGAAGGTAATGAATGAGCGCCGAATTTAAGGGTCTGGATGTGACGATCATGGGGCGCGAATTTCGTGTGGCCTGCCCAGAAAACGAGCAACACTCACTGCTGGCTTCTGTCGATTATCTGGACAAAAAGATGCGTGAAATTCGCGATACTGGGAAGGTGATCGGTATTGAGCGTATAGCTATTATGGCAGCGCTGAATATTACGAATGATCTCCTTTCTTCACGGGTCCCCAGTGATTTTGACGTTGGGGATTTTAAGCGTAGAATAGATGCATTGCAGGCGCAGATTGATCAGGCAATGTCTGAGCAGGACGAGTTGTTTTAACTATCTGCAAAAGTAAGCGCTAAAAAGTGGCTTACATACCTAAAGATTTTTCGAGTTGTCCCCTGCGGTGTTTGTTAAAGGCTTTGATTCTTTGAACCAATATGCATAGCATAAGGTTACAACCAATTGTAGTGCGGTGTGATCGTCCTATGCGGACGAACCTGAAGCACTCGGGAAGTGACCATCTTGAACCCTAGGTTCAAGAATGAAGCCTTGACGGCATTTGCGGGGGCCTTACCCCTCTTTTTTAAATCTTGCTGTGGCAAGACCTTTCTCTTTGCCTCCTTGGTTTACCAGTGAATAAGCGTCAGCTACGCAGCCATTTACGCAAAACCAGAAATGCAGTGCCAGCGCTTCAACGTAGGGTGGCAGGCCAAAGTATGCTACGTGTAGCAAAACAGGAAAAGTTACTGATCCACCGCCGAAATATCGGGTTTTACCTCCCGTTTGAAGGTGAAATTGATTTGATGCCACTACTGAACTATGCTTTGTGGCTCGGCAAAGTAGGCTACTTGCCGATTGTCCCTAAAAAGTTCCAGAAATTGCTTAAATTCAGTCGGTTGACCAACCGGAAAACCTGGTATCTCAATCGCTTTGGTATTCATGAGCATTGGTCACCCAGACAAATACGCGCACGCCAGCTGGATTTGCTGTTCGTACCTTTGGTGGGGTTTGATGAGCATGGCTATCGGCTGGGTATGGGAGGCGGGTTTTATGATTCCAGCCTGGCTTACCTGCGACGGCGAAAAGTGTGGCGCAAGCCCATCCTGGTGGGGGTGGGCTATGAATGCCAGAAAGTGGCTAGTGTTCCGCGAGATCCATGGGATATGCCTCTTGATGCAGTGATTACCGAAAAGAAGTTGTACCGTTTCAGTCGTGAACATCTTCCAGGCGCGTAAGTAACGGCAGTTCGTGTCGCTTTACGTTAACGGCGATAAAATCGGCTCTGCCCATGGCGGGTTGGTTGCTGCCAGAGCGGGGGCGCAGATTCAGCATTTCGAAGCATTCAGAAGGCTCGCCAAGCGTCGTTGCAAAAAGCACTTCCAGTTCCCAGGGGTCGATTTTAAATTTCCCAAAAGGGTTGGAATCGTTTTCCGGATACCAGAAAAGCGCCGGACTCCAGTTGCGGGCAAGTATTTCGGGTCGTTTAAACCATTCTTTCAGTTTTTCGTTTAGGTTTTGCATTTTGTGGTCTCGCGGTAGAATAGTTGACTGCAGCAGTGGGGAATTGTATCAAACAGGAGTGATAATGCGTTATTGGTTAATGAAATCGGAACCTTCGGATGTGAGTGTGGATGATTTGGCAGCGATGCCAAATCAGTCTGTTGCCTGGTATGGCATAAGAAATTATCAGGCGCGTAATTTTATGCGTGACCAGATGAAAGTGGGCGATAAAGTCTTTTTTTATCATTCCAGTTGTGATGAGCCGGGAATTGCTGGTTTAGCGGTTGTAGGCAAACTTGCTTATCCGGATGAAACCCAATTTGACGTAAATAACAAATATTTTGATCCCAAAGCTACGCCGGAAAATCCCCGGTGGATGAATGTTGATGTAAAGCTGGTGAAAAAAACCCGGCTGGTGAGCATTAAAGAACTACGCAGCTACCCAGAGCTGGAGCATATGCGTATTCTGCAAAAGGGGAACCGTCTGTCCATTACGCCCGTGGACCCCAAAGAATGGGATTTCATTACGAGCATTCTGTGATTCGGTTTTATCATTTCTGGTCGTCTATGCCATCCCAGCGCATTCGTCTGGCATTGGCTTTTAAAGCGGTAGCCCATGAATTTGTGGCCTTGGCGCAGGACGATGATGCTACTTTTTTTGAGCTAGGCATCGCCCGTGCACCTTTGGTATTGCAATTGGAAGATGGGTCACGGCATACAGATTCCTTGGCTATTCTGAAAAATCTGGATGGCTGGATTGGCGGAAAACCTTTATTTGATGGAATACTTGATGAAACGGCATGGCAAGCATTATTAAACTGGCGCATGTCGGTTGATAATGTGCTGCAGCGACTGTATGCGCCGGTTCTGCCGGCTTTTCAGGATATCAGTGCCAGTAATTTGACGTTAACAGCATACAAAGAGGCCGTGCAGCAACGTTTTGGAATGAGTGTGGAGGCCATGTCGAATGACCGATATGATGGCTTTCAGCAGTTGTCCGGATTATCCCGCTTGCCGGAATTGGCTAAACATCTTGGGAAAAACAAGTTTTATACCGGTGGCCGGTTATCTGCGGCAGATTTGGTTATTGCCTGTGATTTGTTTCCACTGCAATTACTGGATGGCGTGACGGTTCCAATGGATTTGTTGTACTACATTCAACGCGTTGAACAAACCTGTGGCGCAAGCTTGCGCGACGGATTAATCTTACAGCATTAAGGAGAAAAAATGACTTTCGCAGAATTATTGGGCTATTTGGGGGCGAACTGTAAAAACGATATTATGGATGGTGATCCTGCTGAAACTTTATCTAAAGCCCAAAATAAAACCCACAAAAATGAGTTGGCGGGACAAGTGATTGCGGACATGTTTGCTAAAAGCGGTCTGGCAGATATCAATGGCGAAATTACCCGAGCTGTAGCGATTACTTCGATTGGTCCCATTCGCCTGTTTTTTATGAAAGATGATGCGCCGGTAGAAGGTTTCCGTCTGGTGGAAGATATTGTGCACAAGATAGATGGCGCTTTTAACGCAGAGGCCCTGCGCTTGAAAGCACAAGGTTAAGCGCGTTGGAATTTTTCTGGGTGTTGTACTTGGCATTGGGACTCTTCGCAGGGTTCCTTGCCGGTTTGTTGGGAGTCGGTGGCGGGCTGGTCATTGTACCGGTACTGGTATTTATTTTCACAGCGCAGCATTTTCCTGAAGCTTCCATAATCCACTTGGCGCTGGGCACTTCTCTCGGCAGCATCATGTTCACTTCTGTCGCCAGTTTACGTGCCCACCATGCCCATGCGGCAGTCAATTGGCACGTTGTACGAACTATTGCCCCCGGGATAGTGACAGGTACTTTGTTAGGCAGCGTACTGGCGGCACAACTCTCAACCCATTTTCTGAAAGTATTTTTTGTGGTTTTTCTGTTTTATGTGGGAACGCAGATGCTGCTCAATATCAAGCCAAAACCTGCGCATAATTTGCCGGGATTGGGCGGGATGTTTGCAGCAGGAAATGTGATCGGCGGCGTCTCCAGTCTGGTAGGAATCGGTGGCGGGACATTGTCTGTTCCCTTTATGACGTGGTGTAATGTGAAAATGCATCAGGCGATCGGGACTTCCGCTGCTATTGGCTTTCCTATAGCGGTTGCGGGTACCGTAGGATATGTTGCGAATGGCCTGGCTGTAAAAGATCTGCCGCAATATAGCCTGGGATTTGTATATCTGCCAGCATTGGCAGGTATCGTGCTAGCCAGTATGTTGACGGCACCGTTGGGAGCCAGAATGGCGCATAAGTTGCCGGTTGCAATACTGAAAAAGATTTTTGCTGTTTTGCTTTATACGCTGGGTGTGAAAATGGCGTGGAGCTTGTTCTAACCGTAAAAATGCTGCTTTAATTAGTTTTAGCTTATTGGGGATGCTCGTGGTGGCCTACTCAACTTCTACGCGATTACGACCCATTTGTTTTGCTTTGTATAAACTATGATCTGCACGTTTAACAAGCGAAGACTGATCGTCATTTTCACGATAATCAGTTATGCCAAAACTGCAAGTTACCTTACTCACATCCGTGAATTTATACGTTTCAATGAGCATACGTAATTTTTCAGCAAATCTGCGGCCGCATTGGAGATCACAGTTTGGCGCTAAAATGGTGAACTCCTCTCCTCCCCATCGTGCCAGGACATCTGCCTCTCTAAGCGTGTTTGATACGAGTGCTGAAAGCTGGATTAATACCTGATCACCGATTGGATGACCAAATTGATCATTAATCTGTTTAAAGTGATCGATGTCGAAAATAATGAGTGATAGCGGAGTAGCGTAGCGCTTTGCCCGGGCAAGCTCCGCATGCATGACTTCATTGAAGCGCCGTCTGTTATAGATGCCAGTCAAGGGGTCTGTCGTGGCAAGTTGTTTAAGCTGTTCTTCAGCCAACTTTCTTGCGGTTATATCGCGCACGATAGCGACTGCATGCCAGTTATTTTTCAGGTTTACGCTGGATACGGAAATCTCGATGGGAAATTCTGAACCATCCTGCCTTAGCGCATGCAGTTCGGTTGTAGCGCCTCTTAAAGCGTGGTTCTCATTTTTGGGAGTAGTGGTAAAGGCAGCTCTATATGCATCAAGGTAATTGGGTGGGGCAAGCAAATTATACAGATGGTTGCCCGTTGCTTCTTCTGGTGTGTAGCCAAACATGGCTACGGCAGCAGGATTCCAGAAAGTAATGTTTTGCTGGTTGTCGATCATGATTACCGCGTCCTGCGCAGCATTTGTAATGCTCTGCAATACTTCATCTCTTTCCTCCAGTTCAAGGGTTCGAGCATGGACCATATTTTCAAGATCATTTTTACTACGTAAAAGTACCTGTTGCGCCTCTTTAATGCTTGAAATGTCGGTGCGAACTGAAATGTATTGGTACGGAAGGCCAGAGTTATCCAACATAGGCAAAATGGTGGTTGCCACCCAGTACAGCCCCCCGTGTTTTTTTCGGTTGCAGATTTCCCCTTGCCAAACTTTGCCTGTGGAAATGGTTTGCCATAGTTCTTCAAAAATTTTGTCTGACTGCATTCCAGATTTTAGCAGGCGATGATTATTGCCAATCAGTTCCTGCTTTGAGTATTGGCTGATCTGGCAAAACAGATCGTTTACAAATGTAATGTTACCGTTTACGTCTGCAATACTGACGATGTTGTGGTGATCCACTGCCTGTTGCATAAACTCGAGGTGCTTATTGGTCTCATTCAGCTCTTGCGCCGTATCGGACAGATTGGATATCAGCATGTGTACGCGGCTATTGACGAAATAGGCGATAAATCCTACGAATAGGGCAGCCAGAATACCACCTGTGATCATAAAAATACGGGTCTTTCCCTGTTGTTTTTGGAGCAATAGCGTATTCGTGTGTGATTTCTTGATCTCAAAATCAAGCAGACTATTGATGGCGTCCAGAATTTTGTTTTGTGCCGGAACGGCTTGCATGCTTAATAAGTTTTGCGCAGCCTGAGTCTGGCCATCGGTGACCATGTCTATGGCTTGTTTCTGGATTTTTTGTGTGGCTAGAGCATATTCCCATTGCTGGTCGAGTAAAGCCTTCTCAGATTCATTGAACTGCAGCTCTTTTAATTTACGATGAGCTTCGCCGAACTGTGCTCCCAAATTTCTATAATTGAGAATTTGTTCGTCGCGTTCAAAGGCATCTTGAATGGAGGCAATACGGTACAACAAGAGGGATCGTTCGCGGGAAGCCTGTTGCATGCGAAAAAGCATTTCAATGGCAACTTGCTCATTGTTTACAATTTCTGCCAGGGACTCATGAACCTTAGTTAGTCTGTTGAGACCAAAAATAACGATGAACGCTATAATCAGCAACACCAGTGAGAAACCAGCCCGGAGTACCTGTCTTGATCTGACTTCAGCCAAATTTGCAGCAAACTGGGAGAGTTTCATCTAGGCAGTTTTTTATCCTGTATAAAACAGTTGGTTGTTATCAAATATCAGCTGATTAAAGTATAGCTGGTTGTCTCCCTATTCGTCACGCCCGTTCAGGAAAATACCTCGAAGTTGTTGGTGTTGGAATTGTAGTGCAACAGTTCTCCTAGTTCGATATCGAAGTACCAGCCATGCAAGGTAAGTTTCTTTTGCGCAACCCTTTCTAAAATCCACGGAAATGTTAACAAGTTATCGAGAGAAACCAGAATGGCTTCTTTTTCGCATGCTTGTACCTGCTTGTAAACAGGTTCACCTGGCAAACGTGAGAGCACTCGGTTACGTGCATGGCTGGCCACTTTCATCCATCCCGCAACAAAACTGCTCTGGTCATCGGATGGTGCGTCATTTTCCATTAATGTGCGGATACCACCGCATTTTGCATGTCCAAGAATAATGATATTTTCTACACCGAGATGGCGCACACCAAATTCCAGCGCTGCACTTGTGCCATGAAAATTTCCTGCGGTTTCGTATGGTGGAACAAGATTAGCCACGTTGCGAATGATAAATAAATCGCCTGGATCGCAATCAGTGATAATGGCAGGATCAACCCTTGAATCGCAACAGCCAACGATCAAGGTTTTCGGCTGCTGACCTTGAGCTAGTTGGTCAAACAGTGCCCGGTTTTCAGTAAAGCGACTTTCCTTGAAGCGTTTGAAACCATCGACAAGCTTATCAATGTGATTCATATATTCTTCTTTTCCTGCTTAATTGGCGGTAAGCCTGGTCAGGGCTTCGCGATATTTTTCGGTGGTTTTTGCAATGACTTCAGCCGGTAGAACAGGGGCAGGAGGTTGTTTGTTCCATTTAATACTTTCCAGATAGTCACGCACATACTGTTTGTCGTAACTGGGAGGGTTTGAACCGGGTGCATATTGGTCTGCTGGCCAGAAGCGGGATGAATCCGGTGTCAATGCCTCGTCAATCAAATACAGCGCGCCAGCTTTATCCAGCCCGAATTCAAACTTAGTGTCGGCAATGATGATACCTTTGGTGGCAGCAAACTCGGCTGCTTCTTTGTATAAGGCAATGGCTATCTCGCTGACTTTCATCGCCAGTTCTTTACCCATGAGTTTTTCTGCTTCGGCCAAACTGATGTTTTCATCATGAGCACCCATTTCAGCTTTAGTGGAGGGGGTAAACAATGGTTGCGGCAGTTTATCGGCTTCTTTCAGGCCGGCCGGCAGCGGAATGCTGCACACACTGCTGGATTTCTGATATTCCTTCCATCCGGAGCCAACCAGGTAACCCCTAACAATGGCTTCGATAGGGAGCGGCTTGAGTTTCTTCACTACGGTAGCACGACCTTTAACTTGATCACGTTCTTCCGGTGAAACTACAGACTCCGGATCGATGCCAGTTAATTGGTTAGGCACAATGTGGTGTAGTTTTTCAAACCAGAAGTTGGCCACGGAAGTAAGCACTTCGCCTTTTCCGGGAATGGGATCGGGCAGAATGACATCAAAAGCGGAAAGTCTGTCAGTGGTGACGATCAGGAGATGATCTGCGTCTACATCATAAATGTCGCGTACTTTGCCGCGATTTAGCAAAGGCAGGCTCTGGATAGCGGATTGGAATAATGGGGTGGTCATAGTGGGCTCCGTAGATATTGATCACTTAACTTCATTGGTTTGTGGTGCCGCCTCATCCGGCTCGCTACCGTCATAGGGATAGCGCAAGTGCCCAAAGCGAATAATGAGTACAGCCAAGGCCAGTAGCAGGATGGAGCCGGTGACCGCGAGCATTCGCCAGTCGTCCATCGCTTTCATGTCCAGAATCAGATAGCGTGCTAACGCCACCATGCCAATGTAAAGGGGGAAGCGCACAGGCAGTTTGCCTGATCTAAAATAGAGTCCAACCATCGTGAATACTTCCAGATAGATGAATAGCAGCAGCAAATCGGAGAGTGTAACTCGCGCTATTTGAACCATGCTTATGACTTCAGTTGACATGGCTATCACTGTCGCAATAGCGATCACAAGCAGGCCGATATGCTCTACCAGAGCAAGAAGTTGCTGACTAAGTGAGTGAAGCGGTTTGTTCATCTGCGTCCCAATCTAATCGAATCTGTTTATCTTCGGGGCTATATTACTTGTCATGCGCTAGCTATACAATTTAAACTTGTATTGCCTTTCAAAGGAGACATCCTGATGGAAATCACCTGCTACCGCAGTCAGGAACTGAACCACGAGTCGCGTCAACTTCCTGCAGCTGTCTATAATTTAGCTGTGACGTTGCTGGCGCGGAGCGCTAGCGGCAATCTGTTCGTCCCAATCCGTTCCATGCAATACCTGGCCATTATGGACTCGGAAGAAATCGTGTTTCTGGACGGCGAACGTAAATGCTGGGTAGATATCGCCTGGCGTAATTTTCGACCACAGATGCGGGTTTCGCTAGCAGACCCGGTTAGTTTCGATGCCGTTTATTACTCGCCGGACGCCGCTCAGATCATGGCGAGAATGCAGCGAGAATTTCATATGGCTTTGCAGCAGTTGGCGGGCAAAGAACATAAGCAAGGAATAGCTAAAGTGATTAAGTTTACCGTGCAGGGAAAAATTCCTGCGGAGTGATAGTCAGCTATTCCTGCAAAGCAAAATCAGTCATCATCCCCTAATTCAGGATCCCATCCATTTTCTTTGGCAAAGGCAATGGCATCCTCATAAATCTTGGCATGACGCTTTTTCAGATCTTCCGGCAACAGGCTGGGCAGGTTTGCATATTTCTCCCATTCGATGCAAATTTTATCGTAGAGATTCTGCATTTGTCCGCTATCCCAGCCAGTACAGTCTTCGGTGTCTGGTATAAAACCAAATACCCAGCCGTCTTTCACCATTTGCCCAAAATGAGTCATACCGCCATTTTCATCATTTTTCAGGCCTGAATATACTAGTACCATTTTTTATTACCTCGTCAGTCCAGCATAGAGCAAGGGAAGCTTCTCAGGCAGTCGTCCAATCTGATCCACTACCATATAATTTTTGGCGCCAAAAATTCGCGAAACATATTGATCGGCGCGCGGATCCAGTGTCATGCAAAAAGTCGCAATTCCGTTTCGCGCCGCATCTTCCACGGCCTTCTTGGTGTCATACCGCAGATACTGCGGGTCACGTACATCAATGTCTGCCGGCTCGCCGTCGGTAATGACCATCAACAGCTTCTTGCTTGATTTCTGGCCTTTCAGATAGTGAGTGGCGTGTCGAACAGCCGCGCCCATCCGCGTTGAAAGTTGTCCGGTCATGCCGGCCAGTCTCGATTTCGGTACTTCATTGTAAGCCTGTTCGAAGTCCTTGAAACGATAATACTCCACATCGTGGCGGCCATCAGAGCAAAAGCCATGAATGGCGAAAGGATCACCGATCTTATTAATTGCATCGGACAACAACACACAAGCCTGGCGCGTCAGATCCAGCACGGATTGATCTTGCCCCATTACTTTTTCGTTGGTTGATTCCGACAAATCAAGTAAAACCAGCACTGAAATATCGCGCACTTTGCGCACCGAACGCATCATGATGCGCGGGTCAGGCTGGATCCCCATGCGAAAATCGATCATGCTGCTGATCGCGGCATTAATATCGATCTCATCGCCGTCTTCCAGTTTGCGAATGCGCTGCACGCCTTGTGGTTGCATCGCATCCAGCAAGAATTTCAAGCGTGATGCGATCTGCTTGTTATCTGCGGTAATCTGTTCAATGATCTGCAAATCACCCGCTTTGGGGCGTTTCTCTATCACCGTTGCCCACGCCGGACGTTCCAGCTGAATCTGGTAATCCCACTCGGAATAGTGGAATGGTTCTGAAATGGGTGCCTTGCCTTCGGATTCGTTGTAACTGATGCCATTATCTTCGTAAGGGAAAAATTCTTCCGACATCACCCAGATTTCTTGCGCATCATCGCCTGCCGTTTCGCAATCGATTTCATTTGCAAATTCCGTTACCGACACATGTCTGCGTACCTGTTTGACCGTTTCAAAACCGGCAGACTGGGATTTATTGAAATCAAATTCCTCAAACTCCCAGAAATAACGGTTGTCATCACGGTACGGCGCGCTCAGTAAATCAGTACGTGGATTATATCCAATGCGTTTTTGCATTAACCCATGCGCCAGCGTTACACCGATTTCCCAGGAAATGGTATTGTCCGTCAGACGCTCTGCGGCTTGTGCAAACAATGTGCGGCCTTCAGCAATCCATGCATCATTGTCTTCGTAATTGCTGTCCAGCAATGCCCGCGCCAGACGGTTCAAATAATCGCCCGCCGTGTTGGCCTGGTCGGCTTGCGCGGTATGCAGCCTGGCCCATATCTGCTGTAGCCCTGGAAAAGCACGAATCGAGAGAGCTTCAACCCGGGCATCCTCGATTACGCTGATTACGGCCATCTGCAATGGATTGAGCGATTCTGCAGAAATGGGCACCTGGGTATAAACCAGATGCGCGGCGCAATGAGCAGCTGTTGCACGATATAATTCCAGGCCAGGCACGCCGTTTATATCATCAAATGCATCCGGCAAATGCAGGAAGTAATCTTCTATATAGGGCTTGTAACCTTCGCGCGACTCAAAGTCACCACTGGTGGGGCGCATAAAAAAATCACGTGCCCACAAAGCTCGCAAATACATGTTGATGCGCCGTTGCACATCAACAAACAGCGTGCCTTTGCGTTCCTTCTGCAGCATTGCCAGTGATTCTTTGGATTTCAGACCAAAATACGCAATCTGCTCCTCAAACTGGGTGCGATGCGCGTGCGCACCCCAAGTTGCCCAGCGTCGTAAGCCGCCAAGTGTCAGCTGTCCCAGCAATACTTCGAGGTTCTCCAGCATGGGGCGCAATCCACGAGGAACCTGATTCAGCAGCGTATTAATCAATTGCAAATAGGCGCCAAACAAGGTGGCATCGCCCAGGCGATTGGCCGCTGTGGGCGCGCTGGAGATGATAGCCTGCAATACCGCGCCACTGGTTTTTGAAGCCAGGGCCATCACGGCGTCCAATAAGTCCACCACCGAGTCTTCGCCGATTTCTTTGGCGAGGCTGGGTGCGCTCTGAATGAAAGTGATGACTAAATCACTCCCGCGTCCCAAACTCTTGAGTGCCCGTGCGCCTTGTACGTAGTTTTCCAGTCCATGCGGACTGAACACGCGAGCAGCCTCATACCAGGAAGATTGTAAAATTTCACTGGCATGCGTGCCTAAATCTTCGAGTAACTCTGTATGGTGTTCTAAGGATAACGTCATTTTAGTTTTCCATGTGATGATGGTAGGCAGTTAGTCTAAAATCAGAAAAACGTGGTGACTGCGGCATCCAGCGCATCGCGCATATCAGGATCATCTGTAATCGGTCTGACCAACGCAACACGACATGCAGCCTTGGCCTCTACACCCTTCGCGATCAGATTGCCTGCATAAATCAGCATACGTGTAGAAATACCTTCATCCAAGCCGTGACCTTTGAGGTTCCGTGCGCGCTCTGCAATGGATACCAGCTTGCTCGCAACTTCCGGGGTGACAAGGCTTTCGTGCGCGACGATTTCGGTTTCCACATCATGCGTCGGGTAGTTGAAATCCAGTGCGCCAAAACGTTGTTTGGTAGACTGCTTCAAATCCTTCATCAAACTTTGATAGCCAGGATTGTAAGAAATGACCAGTTGGAAATCGGGATGCGCGTTAATCAATTCGCCCTTTTTTTCCAGTGGAAGTACGCGACGATTATCAGTCAGCGGATGTATCACAACGGTAGTGTCCTGGCGTGCTTCAACGACTTCATCCAGATAGCAGATTGCACCGTGACGGGCAGCGATCGCCAGCGGGCCATCCTGCCAGCGCGTGCCTTGTGCATCCAGCAAGAAGCGCCCTACCAGATCCGAAGCGGTCATGTCTTCATTACACGCCACAGTAATTAAAGGTTTGTTCAGTTTCCACGCCATGTATTCAACAAAGCGTGTTTTTCCGCAACCGGTAGGCCCTTTCAGCATCATCGGCATACGTACAGAATAAGCTGCTTCGTAAAGATCAACTTCATCCGCAACGGCGCGGTAGTAAGGTTCTTTTTCGATTTTGTATTGTTTGATGATATCGCTCATTTCGATCCCCAATTTAAAGTGTTATCCAACAAAAAATCCCCGCTACCTTGCGGCAACGGGGATTCGATATCGGATGCCCGTGTGCGATTAAACAGTCTTGCCGCGGAAAATCACCATGTTAGTACCTTGTGACTGCGTGAAATTGTTGTAAGCAAGCAGTCGAATGTGGTTGTTTGGGTTAGCTTTGCGACACGCTTCAGCTTCCTTCAAAATGACATCCACATCGGTCTCGCCAAACATTGGCAGTTTCCACATGTACCAGTAGTTATCCATCAGATGTTCAGGTTCTGTGTGCTCAATACCTGGGTTCCAGCCTTTCTTAACGATGTACTCAATCTGCTTTCTGATCTGCTCAGTGGTCATTTCTGGCAGGTAGGAGAATGTCTCGAACTTACGGCTGGCAGGATCGCTTACGCGTGATTTGTAATCTTGCATTTCACTCATGACTATATTCCTATAAATTTAAGTTTAATTCTGTCTGTGGCGCATGCAGCATGCGCCACAGAGCTGTGTTTACTTGTGGGCTACGTCTAGCTTGTCAACTGTATCGAATTCGAACTTGATCTCTTTCCAAGTTTCCATCGCGATTTTCAGTTCAGGGCTGTGTGAAGCTGCTTTAGTCAGAATGTCTTTACCTTCTTTTTCCAGTTCACGGCCAGAGTTACGTGCTTCTACGCAAGCTTCCAGTGCCACGCGGTAAGCTGCTGCACCTGCTGCGTTACCCCATGGGTGACCCAATGTACCGCCGCCAAACTGCAAGCAAGCATCGTCACCGAAAATGTTAACCAGCGCTGGCATGTGCCAAACGTGAATACCACCGGATGCAACCGGGAATACGCCTGGCATAGAACCCCAATCCTGGTCAAAGAAAATACCGCGTTCGCGATCTTCTTTGATGAAACTGTCACGCATCAAGTCAACAAAACCCAATGTTGGAGCGCGGTCGCCTTCCAGTTTACCTACAACGGTACCGGAGTGCAGATGGTCACCACCGGATAGGCGCAAAATTTTCGCCAAGACGCGGAAGTGAATACCGTGGTGCGGGTTGCGGTCAATAACACCGTGCATAGCGCGGTGAATGTGCAGCAGCATACCGTTGTCACGACACCAGTTAGCCAGACCTGTATTAGCGCAGAAACCGCCAGTAATGTAGTCATGCATAATGATCGGCGCGCCGATTTCTTTTGCGTATTCTGCACGTTTGTACATTTCTTCTGGTGTCGGTGCAGTTACGTTCAGGTAGTGACCTTTACGCTCGCCAGTTTCACGCTCTGCCTTCAGTGTAGCTTCCTGCACGAAGTCAAAGCGAGTGCGCCAGCGCATAAATGGTTGGCTGTTTACGTTTTCATCGTCTTTGGTCAAATCCAGACCACCGCGCAAGCATTCATACACTGCGCGACCATAGTTCTTGGCAGACAGACCCAGCTTAGGCTTGATGGTGCAACCCAATAATGGACGGCCATACTTGTTCAGAATATCGCGCTCAACCTGAATACCTTGAGGAGGTCCACCGCAGGTTTTAACATAAGCGATAGGGAAGCGTACGTCTTCCAGACGCAGTGCACGCAATGCCTTGAAACCAAAAACGTTACCCACTAATGAAGTGAATACGTTAACAACAGAACCTTCTTCGAACAGGTCAATTGGATAAGCAATAAATGCGTAGAAGCAGGTGTCATCACCAGGTACGTCTTCAATGCGATAAGCGCGACCTTTGTAGTGGTCCAGGTCGGTCAGCAAGTCTGTCCAAACTGTGGTCCAGGTGCCTGTTGAAGATTCAGCGGCAACAGCTGCTGCGATTTCTTCACGTGATACACCTGCTTGTGGGGTAATCTTGAAACAAGCCAGAATATCGGTATCCTGAATTTTATATTCAGGTTCCCAATATGTTTGCCTGTATTCTTTAACACCCGCGTTATATGTTTTTACAGCCATAACAATCTCCTAGTTAATAACAAATTCATTTTTACGCCAGCCAGGTTGCATTTAGCGGCTGATTGGGTTCCACTATACTGATAGCTCGCCATAAGTAACAGTCAATAATTATGATAATTATCATAAGATATTACTTATGGTATATTTCCCATGGGGAATCCGCAATTATAGGGCATTTTAAATGTTACACCTGACTTTTCGTCAACTCAGTGTTTTTGAAGCGGTGGCGCGCCATTTGAGTTATTCGCGTGCTGCTGAAGAAATGCATTTATCACAACCTGCTGTTTCTATGCAGATTAAGCAGCTTGAGGAAAATGTAGGGCTTTCATTGTTTGAACAGCTGGGGAAAAAGATTTTTCTTACCGAGGCAGGCCATGAGTTATACCATTACAGTCGAAGCAT
This sequence comes from Sulfurirhabdus sp., assembly GCA_043759595.1. Taxonomy (GTDB): domain Bacteria; phylum Pseudomonadota; class Gammaproteobacteria; order Burkholderiales; family SMCO01; genus Sulfurirhabdus. The sequence goes on from JAYVLG010000167.1 coordinate 15,137, forward strand.
TGCGCAACAACTGACAGAAGCAGAATCAGTGATTAATGAATTAAAAGGGGTCAGGCGCGGTAAGTTGAAGATTTCAGTGGCCAGTACGGCTAATTATTTTGCGCCTCAGCTACTGGCTACGTTTATTCAACGATTTCCGGATGTAACTGTCAGCTTGAACGTGACAAATCGTGAAACTTTGCTCAATCAACTCGCCCATAATGAAATGGATATGGTTATCATGGGCTTGCCGCCGGATGGTTTGGATCTGGTGGCGGAAACTTTCATGGAGAACCCTCTGGTAATCATTGCACCAGTCAATCACCCGTTGGTAATTGAAAAACATATTCCATTGGAACGTCTGCAACATGAGACTTTTCTGGTGCGTGAACAAGGCTCTGGAACCCGGATATCCATGGAACGTTTTTTTTCTCAGCGTGGCATCAGATTGAATACCGGTATGGAAATGAGCAGTAATGAGGCAATCAAACAAGCAGTCCAGGCAGGTTTGGGGTTGGGGATTGTTTCTATCCACACATTGGCACTGGAATTGGAAATGAACAGGCTTGCAGTCCTTGATGTGGAATCGTTTCCCATTATGCGGCATTGGTTTGTTGTGCATCGAGAGAACAAACGGCTTTCTGTTGTCTCTTTGGCATTCAAAAAATTTTTATTGGACGAAGCAGCAGTATTATTGGCGCAAGCTATCTAAAGAGATTCTCATGTTGTAATGCCAGTAAAAATGCACTGTTAAGATTTTTTTGGGAAACATGATACTCACTATTTCGGTAAGAGTTCATATGAGTAAGTTGCGGTGGTTAATTGAAAATTGACTCTTTAGTAGATGTGTGTAACGATATAAGAATCTGGGTATCATATGACCCAAGATTATAATAAATACACTTAACTTGGCTTATAGAGGAGTAGGTCATGTCCAGACATGATGCACTGCCAGTTTATGAAGTAGAATACCTGCCAGCGGAACGTAGAGTATCAGATAGATGTGAGCCAATTCAAAGGCTTATGGAACTTCTTCCCTCCAGTGAACGACGCAAATCGCCAGGACGCCGAGAAGACGATTGGAACGCTTATTATGCGGCAGGACTTCCTTTGTCATCCAGGTAATGAAACGAAATTTTTTTCGTATTTTTTATATGGATTAAAAAGGGCGACCAGTTGGTCGCCCTTTTTAATGATGCTTTAAAACTTTTACTTCACAACTGCTTTCAGTGTGCCTTTGGCGTACATGGAAGCAATGGTGTCCAGATCAATCGGCTTGATCTTGCTAGCTTGACCAGCAGAACCGAAGGCAGTGAAACGTGCCTTGCAGATTTCTTTCATGGCTAACATCGCTACTGCGTAGTATTTGCGTGGATCAAAGTTCTTTGGGTTTTCAGCCAGATGCTTGCGAATTGCACCAGTAGAAGCCATACGCAGATCGGTATCGATATTAACTTTACGAACACCGTGCTTGATACCTTCCACGATTTCTGCAACTGGCACGCCGTAGGTCTGACCCATGTCACCACCGTGGCTGTTGATGATTTCCAGCCAATCCTGAGGAACGGAGGAAGAACCGTGCATAACCAGGTGAGTGTTAGGAATACGTGCATGAATTTCTTTAACACGATTGATAGCCAGAATGTCTCCGGTAGGAGGGCGTGTGAACTTGTAAGCGCCGTGCGAGGTACCAATAGCAATTGCCAAGGCATCAACGCCGGTAGCTTTTACAAACTCAGCTGCTTCGTTAGGGTCGGTCAAAAGCTGGTCGTGGCTCAGAACACCTTCTGCGCCTTGGCCGTCTTCTTTTTCACCCATTCCGGTTTCCAGTGAACCCAGGCAACCTAACTCACCTTCTACGGATACGCCCACGGCATGGGACATCTCAACTACTTTGCGGGTAACTTCAACGTTGTATTCAAAGCTTGAAGGGGTTTTTGCATCTTCCAGCAGAGAACCGTCCATCATCACGCTGGAGAAACCAGAGCGAATGGCGTTGATACATACAGCTGGAGAAGCGCCGTGATCCTGGTGCATAACAACAGGAATGTGCGGATAGGCTTCAATTGCTGCTGCAATAAGGTGGCGCAGGAAGGCTTCACCAGCGTATTTGCGAGCACCTGCAGAACCTTGCATGATAACCGGGCTGTTGCACTCGTCAGCAGCTTGCATGATTGCCTGAACTTGTTCCAGGTTGTTCACGTTGAAAGCAGGCAGGCCGTAACCATTTTCTGCAGCGTGATCCAGTAGTTGACGCAATGAAACTAGAGCCATTTTAAGATCTCCTTAAATAAAAAATTAACGTATAGCCTGTTGGCCGGTTTTTACAAAAAATCAAAATTCAGGGGTGTAGGGACCAGAGCAGCCGTGTCCTTCATTAGTTAGGACTTATTGCGTTCCCCAACTTTTACCAGTTTCATGGTATTGGTGCCACCTGCCATGCCGATGGGTTCGCCGATGGTGAGTACGATAAGGTCACCATCACGCACAGCGCCACGGCGGCGTAATTCGTCTTCAGCCTCCATCAATAGCTGCTCACGATCTTTTGATGCGGTTTTGAAGTTGACTGGGTAAACGCCACGGAACAAGGTTACCTTTCTACGTGTTTCAACTTCGGGTGTCAAGGCGTATATCGGCACGCCCAAGTTCATACGTGACATCCACAAGCAAGTAGAACCTGACTCGGTTAGTGCGGCAATTGCCTTAACATTCAGGTTGTTTGCAGTAAAGATTGCGGCCATGGCGATGGATTCATCCACACGGGTAAATCCTTTGTCCATGCGGTACTGGCCCAGAATTTGCTCGTTTTCCTTTTCTGCTTCAATGCATATGCGGTTCATTGCAGCGATGGTTTCTACCGGATAGCTTCCTGCGGCTGTTTCGGCTGAAAGCATGACGGCGTCTGTTCCGTCAATAACAGCATTGGCCACGTCAGACACTTCAGCCCGGGTAGGAATTGGGCTGTTGATCATGGATTCCATCATTTGCGTGGCGGTAATGACCAGCTTGTTTCGTTCCCGCGCAATCCTGATCATGCGTTTTTGTAATGCAGGTACGGCGGCATCGCCAACTTCAACCCCGAGATCGCCTCGTGCCACCATGATGGCATCAGAGGCATCTACTATTTCTTCTAATGCGGTAATGGCCTCAGCCCGCTCAATCTTGGCGAGAAGCATGCCTTTTCCACCGGCTGCACGCAGCAATTCGCGCGCGAGTTGCATGTCGGCACCGCAACGGGGAAATGATACAGCGACATAATCCGCTTTGAGTTGTGCAGCAGTTTTGATGTCTTCGATGTCTTTTTCTGTCAGTGCTGCAGCTGAAAGACCACCACCTTGACGGTTAATGCCCTTGTTATTTGAAAGAGGGCCACCCTGGATTACTTTGCAGATAATTTCTGCACCTTCAACCCGCTCTACCCACATGACGATTCGACCGTCGTCCAATAACAAGGTAGTGCCGCGGCTGACATCGTTGGTCAGTTCCTTGTAATCCAGACCCACGCGTTCCTGGTTGCCCAGTTCGCAATTGGCATCCAGAATAAAAGTGTCATCGTTTTTTAACGTGATGGATTTGTCAGCAAATTTACCAATACGAATTTTTGGACCCTGAAGGTCCACTAATACGCCAACGGTTTTGCCACGGGCTCTGGCCAGAGAGCGCACGGTTTCAGCACGCTGGATGTGTTGTTCAGAAGTGCCGTGAGAAAAATTCAAACGGACGAGGTCGACACCGGCTTCAATCATTCGGTCAAGAATTTTTGGATCGTCAGAAGCGGGGCCTAGTGTTGCAACAATTTTTGTTCTACGTAACATGTATTCTTTCGCCACAGAGTCGCGGGTATATAGCGTTACCTATATTTGTTGCTTCCGGCTCAAAATATTATAAGGAGTGAAGTTATCTCACTCCGCCATTATAAATTATAAAATTGGGGTGCAGAAATATAATAAAAATTGATTTTTTCGTACACCCCAATATTCAGTGAAATTATTTGGCGGCACGCTGCTCAAGAATCTCAACCGCTGGTAGTTTTTTGCCTTCAAGGAATTCCAGGAAAGCACCACCGGCTGTAGAAATATAAGATACCTTGTCAAAGATATCGTATTTCTGAATAGCAGCAATGGTATCGCCGCCACCAGCAAGGGTGAATGCTTTGGTTTCAGCAATCGCCATTGCGATTTGCCTGGTTCCTTCACCGAACTGATCAAATTCAAACACGCCAACCGGACCATTCCATACCACTGTGCCAGCCTTCATGATGATATCCACGATTTCCTGGGCGCTCTTTGGACCGATGTCGAAAATCATTTCGTCATCGGTTACTGCCCCGGCGTCTTTTAGTACAGCAGGTTCATTGGCATCGAATTTTTTGCCCACAACAACGTCTACCGCGATCGGAATGGTTGCACCACGTGCGGTCATTTTTTTCATCAGTGCTTGAGCGGTAGGAACCAGATCATCTTCGCACAGTGATTTGCCAACGGGTTTGCCGGATGCTTTCAGGAAGGTGTTGGCAATACCGCCACCTACGACCATCTGGTCAACTTTTTCTGACAGAGATTCCAGTACGGTCAGTTTTGTGGAAACTTTGGAACCGCCAACGATGGCCACCATCGGACGAGCTGGACTCAGCAGGGCTTTTGTCAGGGCTTCCAGTTCTTCTGTAAGTAATATGCCAGCACAGGCAACGGGTGCAAATTTGGCGATGCCGTGGGTCGAAGCTTCAGCGCGGTGGGCGGTACCAAAAGCATCCATCACAAAAACGTCGCATAGGGCTGCATATTTTTTGGCAGTCTCATCTACGTTTTTCTTTTCGCCTTTGTTGATACGGCAATTTTCCAGTACGACCAGTTCGCCTTCGGCAACGTCAAAACCACCATCTACCCAATCTTTAATGAGTCGAACTGATTTGCCCAGCTTTTGTGAAATGGTGTCGGCAACAGGCTTGAGTGAGTTCTCTTCTGACCAAACGCCTTCTTCAGGGCGACCAAGATGAGAGGTGACCATGACTTTCGCGCCGGCTTTGATGCAATAATTGATGGTGGACATGGATGCGGAGATACGTGCATCTGAGGTTACTTTGCCATCTTTAACAGGCACATTCAGGTCGGCACGGATAAAAACGCGTTTGCCTTTGAGGTCTAGATCGGTCAATTTGATGACGGACATGTTGCTGCTCCTTAACTATTAAAATCTACCACAAAGAGACACATATTTATGCGAATGTAGCGTGCATCTTTGTGGTAAATCTTGTGTTGCGTACAAATACACAGAAGCACAGTGTTACAAAGAAATGATTTCCATGTAACGCTGTGCTTCTGTGTCAGAGCATATTACTTGGCGATGTGCTTAACTAAACGCAGCATGTTGCAAGTATAGCCATACTCGTTGTCGTACCAAGCCACGACTTTAACGAAGGTGGAATCCAGCGCGATACCGGCTTCAGCGTCAAAGGTGGAAGGTGCGGTGTTGCCTACGAAGTCAGTGGATACCACTTTTTCTGTGGTGTAGCCCAATACGCCTTTCATTTCGCCTTCAGAAGCTGCCTTCATGGCTTTGCAGATGTCGTCGTAGGATGCTTCTTTGTTCAACTCTACGGTCAGGTCAACTACGGACACGTCGGAGGTAGGAACGCGGAAGGCCATACCGGTCAACTTGCCTTTCAATGCGGGAAGTACTACACCCACTGCTTTGGCAGCACCGGTGGAAGAAGGAATGATGTTTTCCAGAATACCGCGTCCACCGCGCCAGTCTTTGCTGGAAGGACCGTCAACGGTTTTCTGTGTGGCGGTGGCAGCATGTACGGTGGTCATCAGGCCACGCTTGATACCGAAGTTGTCATTCAACACCTTGGCTACCGGAGCCAGGCAGTTGGTGGTGCAGGATGCTGCAGAAACAATCGCTTCACCAGCATAAGTGGTGTGGTTCACACCGTATACAAACATTGGGGTGTCATCTTTGCAAGGAGCGGATTGAACCACTTTCTTTGCGCCAGCTTTAATGTGAGCATCGCAGGATTCTTTGGTCAGGAAAAAACCGGTGCAATCGATCACGATCTCTGCACCCGCTTCGTTCCATTTCAGGTTCGCTGGGTCGCGCTCAGCTGTCAGGCGAATTTTTTTGCCGTTTACAACCATGTTGGCGCCGTCAACAGATATTTCGCCATTGAAACGACCATGCACAGAGTCAAATTTCAACATGTAGGCCAGATAGTCAGGCTCAAGCAAGTCATTGATAGCAACAACTTCAATTTCAGGAAAATCTTTTGCAATTGCGCGGAAAGCCATACGGCCAATACGGCCAAAGCCATTGATACCGACTTTAATAGTCATTGTTGTTACTCCTAAAGTGTTAAAACAAAAAAATTGCTGCCACAGCACTCGCCAAGCCTAATTGTGAGTGAACCAAGCATGGTGCTTAGTCCCTCCCAAGATGTGACTTGGCGTGCTGTGATCAATAAATTTACGCGATGCTCTTAACGGTGTTGACGACGTTCTCAACAGTGAAGCCGAAGTGCTTGAACAGTTCTGGTGCAGGTGCGGATTCACCGAAGGTGTCCATACCGACAACCGCGCCTTCCAGGCCAACGTATTTGTACCAGAAACCAGTGACACCGGCTTCAATTGCAACACGTTTTACACCCTTGGGCAGTACGCTGTCCTTGTAAGCCTGGTCTTGACGGTCGAATACGTTGGTCGATGGCATGGAAACCACGCGAGCAGCAATGCCTTGCTCGTCTAGTACTTTCTTGGCATCCATTGCCAGACCCACTTCAGAACCGGTAGCAATTAATACCACTTTTGCGTTGGCTGCATCGGCCAGCACGTAACCACCTTTGCGTATCGCAGCGATTTGCGCATCGTCACGTTTCTGGAACGCCAGATTCTGACGGCTGAAAATCAGGGAGGTTGGACCATTCTTGCGTTCAATGGCGCTAACCCAGCTGATAGCAGACTCAACGGTGTCACATGGGCGCCATACGTCCATGTTTGGAATCATGCGCAAGGTCGCAGTTTGTTCCACTGGCTGGTGAGTTGGGCCATCTTCGCCCAGACCGATGGAGTCATGGGTGAATACCTGAATGTTGCGAATTTTCATCAATGCGGACATGCGCAGGGCATTGCGTGCATATTCAGAGAACATCAGGAAGGTCGCACCGTAAGGCATGATGCCGCCGTGCAGCGTCATGCCGTTGATCATGGCTGTCATGCCGAATTCGCGTACACCGTAGTTGACGTAGTTGCCGCCAGCCTTGCGAATAGGATGGGAACCGGACCACAGGGTCAGGTTTGAGCCAGCCAGGTCGGCAGAGCCACCCACCATTTCTGGCAGTGCTGGCGCCAGACCTTCAATACTGTTTTGTGAGGCTTTACGCGTTGCAATGGTCTCGGCTTTTTCGTTCACTTTGGCGATGAAAGCGTCAACATGCGCATTCCAGTTGGCGGGCAAATCGCCGTTCATGCGGCGCGTAAATTCTGCTGCTTCTTTTGGAAAGGCTTTGGTGTATTCAGCAAACTTGTTGTTCCACAAAGATTCGAGGCCTTCACCCTTGGTGCGGCAATCCCAGCCCTCATAGACATCTTGTGGAATTTCGAAAGGAGGATGGTTCCAGCCGATGTGTGCGCGGCAGGCAGCAATTTCAGCATCGCCCAGTGCGGCTCCGTGTACATCGTGGGTGCCTTCCTTGTTAGGCGAGCCTTTGCCGATGACGGTTTTGCAGCAGATCAAGGTAGGCTTGTCGGTTACTTTCTTGGCCTGTTGTACTGCGGCGTCTACGGCAACTGCGTCGTGACCGTTTACATTGGCAATCACGTGCCAGCCGTAAGCGTCAAAGCGCTTTGGTGTGTCGTCGGTGAACCAGCCTTCAACGTGACCGTCGATGGAAATGCCGTTATCGTCCCAGAAGGCAATCAGCTTGCCCAGACCCAAAGTGCCAGCCAGTGAACAGGCTTCGTGGGAGATGCCTTCCATCAGGCAACCATCGCCCAGGAATACATAGGTGTGGTGGTTGACGATTTCATGATCTGGCTTGTTGAATTCATGGGCCAGAATTTTTTCTGCCAGCGCCATACCTACTGCGTTGGTGATACCTTGTCCCAATGGGCCAGTGGTGGTTTCTACGCCAGCGGTATAGCCGTACTCCGGGTGGCCTGGCGTCTTAGAATGCATTTGACGGAAACGCTTGAGTTCATCAATTGGCAAGTCATAGCCAGTCAAATGAAGCAGGGCGTAAATCAGCATGGAGCCGTGACCATTGGACAGCACGAAACGGTCGCGGTCGAACCATTTTGGATTGGCCGGATTGTGGCGCAGATGATGATTCCACAATACTTCGGCGATTTCTGCCATGCCCATAGGTGCACCTGGGTGACCGGAGTTGGCTTTTTGAACTGCATCCATGGCGAGTGCACGGATGGCGTTTGCTAAATCATTGCGAGTTGCCATAATTTCTCTCATTCCCGTTGTTTAAATATGTTTTCCCCCAGCCGGATAAAGGCTGGGGGGTGAAATTTCTGCGAGCAGCGCTCGTCTTTAAATAAAATTGATTAACCGGCTACCCAGAAATGCTGGATTTTGCAGAAGCCAAATGAATCATTATCCCGTGGTTTTTAGGCATGGACTCATCCGGCTCAGCCTAAACCAAAGAAAAGTTCTGATTATCGCCTATGCAGGCTTTTTGGGCAATAGCACATAAGTGATTGCTTTGTTTGGGGATTGATGGTCGTTCATAGTGGGGAAGGCTTGAAATCAGGGGGTTTAAATGCCGCGGACAAAGCAGAATTGAGTGCATAAAAATATTTTTATGCACTCAACACTAACATTTATTAGCTGTCAGAATCCAGTCTTTCCAGGCCTGAAACAGGTCAGGATTTAATGCGGCAATCACCGAGCGTTGCCATACGTCATCATCCCAAAATGATTCCATGGTGAGCGTGCACATATTGCCGCCAGCTTCTTCCAGGATAAGCGAGCCGGCTGCATAGTCCCATAATTTTTGGCCACCATGCAGATACAGGTCGAAGCGTCCAGCTGCAGCGTAACACCAGTCCAGCGTGCTTGCGCCATAGTTGCGCTGCGAGCTGTAAGGAGGTGCGCTCGCCAGTTGCACAGCTAATTTCTTGTCCAGACGTTTGAGATCAACGCCTGCCATACACTGATGAAAATAGGGCGCGTATTCCTTGATCGGTAAGCTTTCTCCATTGAGGAAGGCACCCTGGCCTTTTTCTGCATAGAAAATTTCGTCTGATACGGGGTCGTAAATGACCCCCAGTACACTGCGTCCTTGACGCATCAGAGCAACGGAAACAGCAAAATAAGGTAATCCGTTGACAAAATTGGAGGTGCCGTCAATGGGATCAATGCACCACAAACCTTCTGTTCCAGCGAGCCACTGTGCTTTTTGTTTTTCAAAGGGCATTTCTTCGCCCAATACCGGATAAGGCAGTATTTTCTGCAAACCTTGTGTGAGGGCGGCCTGAGACGCAATATCTGCTTCTGTGCACAGGCTGCCATCAGCTTTGTGCTGGCGCGCAACTTTCAGGTAGCGCGGCATGATCTCCGTTTGTGCGACAGCTTTGACCACGTCAATGACGCGTTGTAATGTATTCGATCCTGTCACGCGTTGTTTTTCCATTTGATTGAACAACCCATGCTGGGAATTTGCTCAATTGGCCCTTTGCCAGTTCGGGCGACTTGCACCATGGCTTCGAAAAGATCGCGGTGAGCGCCGGTTGCCGCGCTTTCCTTGCGAGACTCATCCAGGCGTCCCCGGTATTGCAGTTCCAGATTGGCGTTAAAGCCAAAAAAATCAGGCGTGCAGACGGCATCATAGGCTTTGGCTATTTGCTGAGTTTCATCCCAGACATAAGGGAACGGGAAGTTAAATTCATCAGCCACCCGCTTCATGTTTTCAAAAGAGTCTTCATCATAGTCGGCAGGGTCATTTGACATGATGGCGATACTATTGATGCCGTGTTGTTGCAGTTCCAGCGTGTCGCGGACAATAAGGTCACGAATTGCTTTGACGTAGGGGCAATGATTGCAAATAAACATGATCAGCAGTCCGTTTTCACCTTTAATATCGGCCAAACGGTAATGTTTGCCATCTACACCAGGCAAATCAAAGTCAATTGCTTTCCAGCCAAAATCACAAATGGGTGTTTGCAGGCTTACCATATTTCGTGATCTCCAATTAATAATGTGGGCATATCGTCGCCCAATGCGATTGAGAATATATTAACATGAGCAGGTATTTTCTTTGGAGCAATTCGAGCATGGATTTTTCGCGGTTTTACCATTCAGGCGATTTAGGGGCAGATCGTCAAATCACCATGTCAGAGCAGGCAGCACACCATGCGACAAGGGTTTTGAGGTTAAAAACTGATGATCGGGTGACCTTGTTTAATGGGGAAGGGGGTGAATACGAAGCCATCATTATTCAAGCAGGAAAGAAAGATGTGATAGTTAAAACGGGCCCCTGGTTAGACCGCGAGTGCGAGTCGTCGTTAAATGTGACGCTGGTCCAGGCCATTTCCAGCGGCGAGAAGATGGATTTCACTTTGCAAAAAGCGGTTGAGTTGGGAGTGAACGCAATTCAGCCGGTGATTAGTAGTCGAAGTGTGGTGCGTCTGGAAGGAGAACGAGCGTTTAAACGCATACAACACTGGCAAAGTGTGGTGATTTCTGCGTGTGAGCAGTGCGGACGCAATCGTGTACCGATAGTCGCTCCGATTATGTCACTTAACCACTGGTTAGGAGAAAAAACGTCGTCATCGCTGAAATTGACTTTATCGCCCCATGCGGCAGGAGGGTTAAAAGACATTGCTGCGCCACAAGGTTCAATTGTTTTTCTGGTGGGGCCGGAAGGGGGGTTCTCAGAGGCAGAAGAGGCTGCTGCAGCGGTTTCTGGTTTTACCTCGGTTAAGTTGGGGCAGAGGATTTTGAGAACTGAAACCGCGGCACTGGCGGCGATTTCGGTGATGCAAACGCTTTGGGGTGATTTTTGAATTCTTTTGTGTTTTGGAATTTAATGTTAACTTGTTGCTTATAAAAAAATAAAAGATGCTGAGTAGATTAGGGCTGCAGGATGAAAAACCTGTTGTTTGGCCTGGAGATAAAGGTTGTACTCTTGTAGTGCCACTCTGACTATTTGTACTCTGTGCCTTAAATGATGTGCGTTTATTAAAGGATAAAGCGTCGCGAGGCGCGTGAGAAAAATAATGTCCCTTTCTATCTATACCAATACTGAAACGTTCGTGCAGTGGTTCCGGTCTGCTGCTCCTTATATCTATGCTTTTCGCGGGAGGACTTTTGTTGTCGCTTTTGGCGGAGAGGTGGTGAGTGACGGAAAGTTTGTGGAACTGGTACATGATTTGAATCTGCTGAACAGCCTGGGCGTCCGGTTGGTGCTGGTGCATGGTGCCCGTCCACAGATTGAAGCGCGCCTTCGGGAAAGCGATGTTTCTGCAAATTACGTCAATGGCCTGCGGGTGACGGATGAAGCCGCGCTGGTTTGCGTTAAAGAGGCTGTTGGCAAGGTGCGGGTGGAGATTGAATCGCTTCTTTCCATGGGTTTGGCTAATTCCCCTATGGCGGGTTCCAGCATTCGTGTGGCGAGCGGGAATTTTGTTATCGCAATGCCGATGGGCGTGAGAGACGGGGTGGATCTCAAGCATACAGGTGAAGTGAGGAAAGTAGATGCTGAGGGAATTCGCCGCAGGCTTGATCAGGGGGAAATCGTACTGCTATCGCCGCTAGGTTATTCCCCGACGGGTGAAATTTTTAACCTCTCGCTTGAAAACGTTGCGACTGCCACCGCTGTTGCGTTAGGGGCAGAAAAAATGATGTTTTTAATGGATACGGCCGGGGTAGTCGATGAAGCCGGTCATTTGCTCAAAGAATTGACCGCGCAGCAGGCCGAAAAACTGTTACTTAAATCCAAAGGACTCCCGGAGGATGTGGGGCTGTATCTGCCTTGTGCGATCCGTGCCTGTCGTAAAGGGGTAGCCCGAGCTCACCTGATCAGCCGTCATGCTGATGGGGCTGTGTTGCTGGAAATGTTTACCCATGAAGGCATAGGCACGATGGTGTCTAAAGATCCGGTCGAAAATCTCAGGCAGGCAACCATTGATGATGTTGGTGGGGTGCTTCAGGTAATCGAGCCTTTGGAAGCTGAAGGCGTTCTGGTGCGTCGGAGTCGTGAGTTACTGGAAATGGAAATTGAGCGGTTTACGGTGCTGGAACATGACGGCATGATCATCGGTTGCGCGGCGCTATATCCATTTGCTGAGGAAAATGCAGCAGAGTTGGCTTGTTTGGCGATTCACAAGGATTATCTGGGTTCGGGACGTGGGGGCAGGTTGTTGCAAGGTGTGCAGGATGAAGCAAAAAACAAAGGGATTAATAAACTCTTTGTGTTGACTACCCGCACTGCGCACTGGTTTATTGAGCATGGATTCAAAGAAAGTGATGTGGATCAATTGCCGAAGCAAAAGCGCGATCTTTATAATTTTCAGCGACGTTCAAAGGTTTTTGTAAAGCCCATCTAAACGTGTTGGCAGCTCCCGGAGGGGTAGTGTTTAAATTGATTCTGATCAGAATGTTCGTGTTGGTGATTGTGTTGGGCAGTAACTGTCCTGCATGGAGCGCTGATAAAAAGCCCGGTATCGAAATAGGTATTGCTCCGTTTCTTCCTGTGAAATCATTGGTACAAAATTACGCACCGATGCGTACTTATCTGGAACAGCGTTTGAAAATGCCTGTTACTTTTGTGACGGCACCTGATTATAAAAGTTTTAATGATCGTACAGCCAAGCACGAATATCCTCTGATTATTACAGTGGCAAATTCAGCTTACCTGGCTTGGTCGGAGTATGGGTATATTCCTTTGCTACGCCCTGTCATTTATACACGGCCAGCGCTTGTTGTCAGTAAAAATCAAAATGTGACGAGCTTGGGTGAGCTACGAGGCAAAACTATCGGGATGTCTGATGCGCTGGCAGTTGTTTCCATGCAAGGTATTCAAATGTTGCGTGAGGCCGGCTTGGAACCAGGGCAAGATGTGACCATTAAAAACACCCAGAATCACGCCGCGGCAATTAACCAGGTTATTGCAGGAGAAATACCGGCAGCTATCATATCTGACCGCGCGCTACTTCAATTGCCAGCAACAACTCAAGATAGCGTGAAAATTGTCCAGACTTGGGAGCAGGGAGCAGCTCCTGGCATTATTTATCTTGGAAGCCCGGATTTGCCACGCGAAAATATTGAAAAATTGAGTCAGGCGATTCTTGAATATGCGCGAGATGTTCCAGAGGGGATAGCGTTAATGAAACGCCTTGGTTATGGGGGGCTGGCACTCATTAGTAAAGAAGAGCTGCGAACCTTTAAGCTGTACGGTGAAATGCTAAAGGAGTCGATGACCAAAAAACCTTAGATGTTGAGGGATTTTGATTTGCTATTGATAGATTTTGGTTGCGCACAATAAATGAATAGGTAAAGTTTTATCATGTTTTAACCGTAAATTGGTTAATGTAAGAGAAATTTTAGTTGGAAAAATCATAAAGGGGCACCATGTGTTCATATAAAAATGCTGGTCATTTATCAGCTTGGTTTTTTAGTGTTGCGCTTTCTATACTGTCTGGAATTACTTTGGCGCAAGACAGGGTTCAGGCAAAAGTATTGCAGGTTGGTATCTTGCCCACTTTAAGCGCCCGAGTGTTGCTGAAAAATTATCACCCACTGCAAACTTATCTTGAGCGCGAGTTGAAACGTCCAGTGGAATTGACCACTGCCCCAGATTTTAGAACTTTTCACTTGAATACGATTGAAGGTAAATATGATGTTGTTGTGACGGCAGCACATCTGGCGCGCCTTGCTCAAACCGAAGCGAAGTATATACCGTTGGCTGCTTATAAAGCAGCCAACGGGGCTGTGCTGATTGAAGCCAAAAATCGTCCATTGCACTCGATTCAGGATGTAAAAGGTAAGTCCCTGGCTTTTGGAGACAGAAATGCGCTGATAGTGAGCCAGACAGTGGAATATCTGCTGGAACAAGGGTTGCGAGAGGGTGTGGACTATACGCTACTGGAAACGAAAAGCCATAATAGTGCGGCTTATTCGGTTCAAAGCCACCAGAGTATTTTGGCCGTGACTTCACCAAGCGGATTCAAAAGTATCCCAGACGCAATCAAAGATAGTGTGAATATTTATGCCACTTTACCTGAATTGCCTAGTTTAACCTGGATGGCACACCCGCGGATGTCGACTGAGTTGCCCAGCATCAAGGCCGCCTTATTGGGTTTTACAACAGGGACAGCGGAGGGTAAACAGTTTTTTGAGGTAACTGGCTATATCGGGATGCGTGAAATGACCAACGAAGAGATGAAGACTCTCGAACCCTATGCGCAAGATATTAGCGGTGCATTGCGAACCAAGAAATGAGTGGTGGTCGCTCACTGTCGCTACGTGCAAAGCTTGTACTTGCGAGTATTCTTGTAGAGGCTGTCATGCTTACCCTGCTAGTGTCAAATAGTCTCAGGCTATCGCAGGAAAGTTTACAAGAGCAGGCTACCCAGCGAAGTATAGAACTTAATGTTTTGTTTAATGCTGCCCTTGCTGGACCTGTGGCAGAGCGGGACTACGAAACATTGAACGAGATTCTGGCTGAAATTCAGCAGGAATACGGTATTGTTTATATGGTGTTGAAGGATCGATCCGGACACGTGGTGGCAAGTGCAGGGTGGGAGTCTAACCGTATTCTACCCAAGGCTAGTCAAAAACTTGATTTTAGCCTAGAGCAAAACAACCGGTTTGATCTGATTGTTCCCATTAAGCTTGCAGGACAGACCTATGGAATGCTTACGTACGGTTTGTCCAGCCAGTTTCTCAGAGAAGCGCAGTCTCATTTGCTGAAGCAAAGCATTCTTATCGCTGCAATAGAGATAGTGCTGTCTTTCCTGCTTCTTGCAGGTCTTGGATATTGGCTTACACGTCATTTGGGGATGCTGACAAGAGCAACAGAGGCTGTTGCCATGGGCGATTTTAATATGGTTTTGCCCGTGAAGTCGGCTGATGAGATTGGACAACTCACCCAAACGTTCAATCTGATGTCTGAGACCATTCGTGGCCGAATTGCAGCATTGACTGAAAATGAGGCTAAATTTCATGCTATAGCCGATTATACATATGGCTGGGAAAGCTGGATTGACCCAAATGGTCAACTGATCTGGTCGAATCCTTCTGTTGAGCGCATCACTGGCTACACACCTCAGGAATGCATGGAGATGGAGAATTTTCCTGTCAATCTCGTTGCAGAATCCGATGTTGAGGAAGTATTGCATTCATTCAAGATGGCTCTGCAAGGAGGGGTAGGGAAGAATTTTGAATTTCAGATGCGCTGCAAGGACGGAAGTTTTATCTGGGTGGTGGTGTTTTGGCAGCCAATTTGTGGCCCTAACCATGAAAATAAGGGGATTCGGGCCAGTATGCTGGATATCACTGATCGCAAACAAGCTGAACTTGCGTTGGTGCATGCCCTGGCTGATCTCAGGCGGGCAGATGAAGGACGACGACTTTACCTGTTGAGCACGGAGGAAGAGCGAGCCAGACTGGTTGCGCTTCTTGGTGCTATGAATATGGGTATTCTGTTTGTAAACGCGGATAACAAGGTAAAGTATTATAACCCCGCATTTATGCGTATATGGATGATTTCAGAGGAAATTTCTCTTGCAGGAAAAGCGGCCGAGGATGTGCTGAGGCATTCCGGGAATATACTGGCCCGACCCGATAATTTTTCCAAGCACGTTTTGAGCGCTATGGAAGCTCATGAAGTGTCCGACAGCTTCGAAATTGTCATGGCTGATGCTCGTGTTATCACGCAACTCTCTTATCCGGTACGTGACAACGAAGGGCGGTTTATCGGACGCCTCTGGATTTATGAAGATGTCACCCGCGAGAGGCAAACTGCGGAACAGTTAATTTATCTCGCTGAACGGGATTCCCTCACCGGTTTATTTAATCGCCGTCGATTCCAGGATGAGTTGTTGCGTTTGCTGGCAGATTCTGACCGTCATGAAAGCCACGGCGCCCTGTTATTTTTTGATCTGGATGAGTTCAAATACGTTAACGATACATTTGGTCATCGGGCTGGCGATGCCATGCTGATCCGTGTAGCGGGCGAAGTGGGGGCGCTGGTTCGCCGTAATGAAATATTGAGTCGTTTGGGTGGGGATGAGTTCGCTCTGCTCATGCCAGACGCTACCGAAAAAGAAGCTGAAAAACTGGCAGAGAGGATAGTCCGTGCCATTTCGCAAATCCCGTTCCGGTTTGAAGGGCAGAATTTACGGTTAACCACCAGCCTGGGGATTGCACATTACCCTAAACATGCTGTGGCAGCAGAGGAATTGGTCGCTCATGCCGATGCCGCCATGTATCAGGCTAAAGAATCAGGAAAAAATGCCTGGCGCAGCTATCGTCCAGACCTGGATGATTCCCGTGAGATGGTGAATCGACTTTCGTGGAATGACCGCATTGGCCGCGCTTTTGAAAACAATCTGCTGAGGCTGCATTTTCAGGGGGTGTATTTAACCGCTACAAGTGAACTCTCCCATCTGGAGGTGCTGGTGCGGATGGTGGATGAGCAAGATGAATCCAGGCTGGTCATGCCAGGGCATTTCATTCCCTTTGCGGAAAAGAGCGGGAAAATACTGGATATTGACCGTTGGGTCTTGCGTGAAAGTATCGAGTTGCTTTCAAAGTCAACATCCATTCCTTCTCTTGCTGTGAATATTTCAGGCCGTTCGTTTGATGAACCAACCCTTCCTCATTTCATTGCTGAACAGCTCAGTTTGTTTAATGTAAAGCCGAGTCGGTTGTGGGTAGAGTTAACTGAAACGTCTGCCATTTCGGATCTGCAGGATGCTGAACGATTTATTGAGGCATTGCGGCAGACCGGCTGTCATACCTGCCTTGATGATTTTGGTACAGGATTTTCCTCATTTGCTTACCTGAAGCACCTGAAAGCGGATGTATTGAAAATTGATGGCCTGTTCATTCGAGATTTACCCAATGACCGGGATAATCAGGTGTTTGTGAAATCTATCGTGGATGTGGCGCGAGGATTAGGCAAGAAGACAGTAGCGGAATTTGTTGAGAATGCAGAAACACTCGAAATGCTGAAGCGGTTAGGCGTAGATATGGTGCAAGGGTATCACCTGGATAAACCCCGTGGCGATCATCCTGCAATCCTTGCGGTTATGCCTTGATGCTGGGTTTCCTCTTGAACCGCAGAGACGTGGGGCGCTGGGAAATCAAGAGTATAGTCGTTCGACGGTTTACTGTTATAGTGAAAAATACTTTAACGTAACTTCTTGAAATCTCTTTTCTCCTTCGCGACTTTGCGGTTAAATTGATTTATCCAGGGGAGCCGTTAAACAGGAACTTTTTTAGTGAATATTTTACTAATGTATGTCTGATGGGACATTGTGCAGGGTTGATGTTAAAATTGACCGATTATTCTGGTTTATTGGAGAGATTTACATGCAAAAAGTTTTAGCGCTAGCGCTAACTTTGTTTCTAGGTTTGGCTCTTGTGGTGGGTGACGCAAATGCAAAACGTTTCGGTGGCGGTGGCAGTATTGGCAAACAACGTAGCGGAATTTCTCAGCAAGCAGCCCCTCGTCCTGCGCCAACTCCAGCTACTGCACCCGCAGCAGCGCCTGGCGGTAACCGCTGGTTAGGTCCTTTGGCCGGCCTCGCAGCAGGTGGTTTGCTGGCTTCTCTGTTTATGGGGCATGGCTTTGATGGTATCAAGCCAATGGATATTCTGTTGTTTTTAGGGATTGCAGCAGCTATTTTCTTTATTTTCAGCGCAATGCGGAAAAAACAGGCGGCTTCCCAGTCAATGCAGTATGCGGGTACAGGGAATGCCGGGCAGGTAATGATGCCAGCTAATACCTATGAAGCAAGTGGTTCGGCCGGTCAAATGGCCGCTGTTGCGCCAGCTTTTCCATCATGGTTTGAAGCAGAGCCTTTTGTGAGAAGCGCGAAGTCTCATTTTATCAGGCTGCAAGCGGCTTATGATGACAGGGATTTGAAAGATATCCGCAATTACACCACACCAGAAATGTTTGCTGAGATCAGCCTGCAAGTGCAGGAAATGGGCGAAGCCAAGCAGCGTACTGAAGTGGTGACTTTGAATGCAGAAGTGCTGGATGTGGTCACCGAGGGTGATTCTGCTATAGCCAGTGTTCGTTTCTCGGGATTGATCCGGGAAGAGGCTGATGGTAAAGCGAATCCGTTCGACGAGATCTGGCATGTGCAGAGAACGCCGGCTCAATCGAATGAAGGCTGGCTCGTGGCTGGTATCCAGCAGGTATAATTGGTATTAACACCAGTGGCTATTCAATTCGGTACTGGTGTTTTGAATTTGTTCAAGCGATTAAGGTTGACGGAGTATAGATATGACTAGACTGGTAAATTGCATCAAGCTCGGCAGAGAGGCGGAAGGCCTTGGATTTCAGCCTGTTCCTGGTGAGTTGGGAAAACGGATTTTTGATAATGTGTCAAAAGAAGCCTGGGGACAGTGGATCAAGCATCAGACCATGCTGATCAATGAAAATCGTTTGAATCTGGCTGATATAAAGGCGCGTAAGTATCTGGCTGAACAACTTGAAGCCTATTTCTTCGGTCAAGGTGCGGATTCAGTAGCCGGATTTGTACCTACTAAATAGTTTGTAGAGGGCTAACCTCTGCAGTTGTAAAAGTTGGCCTCCTTGATATGCCTAATTGCATTCAAGGAGGCCAACTGTTTTAACCCAGTACTTCGCGTTCGATTTCTTCGGGCGTGGTATGGCGGACATCCTTCCCTTTTACCATATATACAACGTATTCTGACATATTCTTGGCATGATCACCCATGCGCTCAATGGCTTTGGCAGCAAACAGAATATCAATGGCAACAGAGATAGTACGGGGGTCTTCCATCATGAATGTGATGAGGTGGCGTAAAACCAGCCGGAATTCCTCATCTACCTGTATGTCCTGACGCGCAATTTGGCCCGCACTTGAAACTTCAAGACGTGCGAACGCGTCCAGCGATTTTCGCAGCATTTCCAGTACCAGATTACCCATGTGTTTGATTTCCAGGAATCTTGGCGCAGAAACGGCATCTTTTGCATAAATCAGCTTGGTCATCCGGGCAATTTTTGCCGCTTCATCGCCAATCCGTTCCAGATCCGTGATGGTTTTTACAATCATCATGACAATACGGAGATCACCGGCAGTCGGTTGACGGCGGGCAATAATGTGGCTGCAATCTTCGTCGATCGCTACTTCAAGCGCATTCACCCGATGGTCGTTAGCGATCACCTGATCAGCAAGCTCTGTATTGCCAGTGGCCAAGGCATCAATCGCATGAATGATCTGCTCCTCTACCAAACCACCCATTTTCAATACCTGAGAGCGTACCGCCTCGAGATCTGCGTCAAACTGTTTGAATATGTGTTCTTGCATGACGTTGTCTCCTCAAAACGCATAGCCGTAACAAAAAACGGCCATTTTCTATAGTTTACCCCTTTTTTATGACAATTTGCTACGCAGTGAAGGTTTTTACACCGTCTGAAGAGCCTAGCAGCAATACATCTGCTCCACGCATGGCAAAAAGTCCATTAGTAACAACACCGACGATTTGATTGATCTTGGCTTCCATTTCCACCGGATTGAGAATAGTCAGATTGTGAACGTCCAGAATAATGTTGCCGTTATCTGTAGTAAAACCTTCTCTTAGTGTAGGTTGTCCTCCCAGTTTTACCAGTTGGCGTGCAACATGGCCGCGTGCCATTGGGATCACTTCTACAGGGAGGGGGAATTTGCCCAGCACGTCAACCAGTTTGGTGGAGTCGGCGATACAGACAAATTTTTTGCTGCAGGCAGCTACAATTTTCTCACGGGTTAATGCACCACCGCCACCCTTGATCATATGCAAGTGCTGGGTAATTTCGTCAGCACCATCTACGTAGACTTCCAATTCTCCTGCGCTGTTCAGGTCGATGACCTGAATGCCATGGCTTTTCAGGCGCTGGGCAGTGGCTTCTGAACTGGCGACTGCACCATCAATCTTGTGTTTGATTTTTGCGAGTTCATCAATAAAAAAATTAGCGGTTGAGCCAGTGCCCACACCGATAATACCAGCAGGTATATGTTCGATCGCGGCACGAGCCACAGCTTGTTTTAATTCATCTTGCGTCATCTTGTTCTTTGTCCTGAAAAAGCATTGTTAAAACAGTTAAGAATAGCGCCAACTGGAATTTTTAACAAATTCCTATGAAATCCTGATAGTCTTGTTATCCAAATAAAGGGAAAAAAAATCTTGCCACAAAAGCAGGAGTAACTGGTAAAACAACTGCTTATCTGTAAAATAATCATTATTGGGAAAAGCGGGTATGTTTTTCTTTTGCGCTCTTGTATTTTTAATGCAATGGCCCAGTGTTGCAAAGATTTTTTCAGAATCAGATTATATTTAAGTTATTGAACCTAAACAAATGAACTCTAAGCAATACAAAAACGATTATCTCGAAAAAATACTGACCGCCCAAGTTTATGACGTAGCTGTTGAAAGTCCTCTGGAACTGGCGCCGAATTTGTCACTGAGAATCAATAACCGTTTGCTGTTGAAACGAGAAGACATGCAGCCGGTTTTTTCCTTCAAACTCCGTGGCGCATATAACAAGATGGCGCAACTTTCGCGTGCTGCCTTAAAACGAGGTGTGATTACAGCCTCCGCCGGTAACCATGCTCAGGGCGTGGCACTTGCCGCGCAGCGCCTTGGATGCGAAGCGACGATCGTGATGCCTGCCACCACACCACAAATAAAAGTGGATGCAGTAAAAAGCCGGGGGGCCAACGTCGTGTTGTGTGGCGATTCCTACACGGATGCCTATGCTCATGCGTTAGAGTTGGAGCGCAAAACGAAAGCGACATTTGTGCATCCTTATGATGACCCTGCAGTCATCGCTGGCCAAGGCACAGTCGGAATGGAAATTCTGCGCCAGCACGCCAAACCGATACACGCAATTTTTGTGCCGGTGGGCGGAGGAGGCTTGATCGCGGGTATTGCGGTGTATGTAAAAAGGCTGCGTCCGGAAATAAAAATTATTGGTGTTGAACCCAGTGATGCGGATGCCATGTATCGCTCTCTGAAAAAGAAAGAGCGGGTTATATTGCCGCAAGTGGGCATTTTCGCGGATGGCGTGGCAGTCAAACAGGTTGGGGAAGAAACCTTCCGGTTGTGCCGTGAATTTGTAGACGAAATCATCCTGGTGGACACCGATGCGATATGTGCCGCGATTAAGGATGTATTCGAAGATACGCGTTCTATTCTGGAACCTGCAGGAGCGCTCAGCATTGCAGGTGCAAAGGCCTATGCCAAGCGTGAAAAGTTAAAAGATAAAACGCTGGTGACGATCGCTTCAGGTGCGAACATGAATTTTGACCGGCTGCGCCATGTGGCTGAGCGGTCTGAACTGGGCGAGCAGCGTGAAGGCGTGTTTGCCGTTACCATTCCTGAAACGCCGGGCAGTTTTAAAAAGTTCTGTGCCATGCTGGGTCCGCGTAATATCACTGAATTTAATTATCGTTATTCAGATGCAAAACAGGCTCACGTATTTGTTGGCGTGCAAGTGCAAAACCGCAATGAAGTAGATAAACTGGTGGCTGCACTTAAACAGAAAGGGTTGGGTGCGATAGACCTTTCTGAAAATGAAATGGCTAAGCTGCATATTCGGCACCTGGTTGGCGGTCATGCACCCTTAGCAAAGAACGAAATACTTTATCGATTTGAATTTCCGGAACGCCCTGGTGCGTTGATGAAGTTTCTGGATAGCATGAGCCATAACTGGAACATCAGCTTGTTTCATTACCGCAACCACGGAACGGATTATGGACGAGTGCTGGTGGGCGTGCAGGTGCTGCCGAAAGAAAAGCCAAAATTTAAGGCGTTTCTGGACGAGCTTGGGTACCATTACTGGGATGAAAGCAGCAACCCCGCGTATAAATTGTTTTTGGGTTAGTCAGTTGATGGCTTGCGCGAGGGTTTTTGCTTGAGAAACCATGAAAATCGGGCTGCATTGCGAGTACCGTTGAATTGCAAAGTCAAGATCAAGGTTTTAGGAGCACGGGAATCCCATTACGGGATTTGCAAGGATCTGAGTGTAGATGGCATTCTGATTGAATCTGATTATGTGCCCCGCTATGGCCAAGTGCTGGAGGTGCAGGTGCTGCCTCCTCAGAAAGGGCCGGTGGTGCCGCTGCATGCCATTATTCAGGTGCGACGCTGTTCAGAAATCATAGGCAGCAAATTATATGAAATTGGCGCCAAGATTAAAGAAATCAAAAAGTAATTTGAATGAACCTGGAAACCTCAGTTAACCGCTAAACTTAACATCCAACCAAATAATTCCAATAGCATTTTTAATGATTCCCTGGTTTACCCGGTTGGTGAGGCCGCAGGGCTTAATGGGCTAAATCAACCGGGAAATTTTAGTTTCTGAAAGGTCATCAAGATGATTCCGTGGGGAAGAACCAATCTAGGAATTTTTTAGAAACCGGGTTTTTATCGCACGAGAAAATTGGCCAAAATTTTGCTGTTATCTTCGCAAATCCGGCGAAAATTCGGACTAATGCGCCCATCCTCCGAGCAAGTCTCCCAGTATTCAACGGCAGCGCTGGCGGATTGTCTCCATACCGTTTCTTCTGCCGGTAATGGCAGAGCTGGCGAATAGAGCTTCACAGGCACTTCGCCGCCATTGGCAGGGGCATACATCATTGGCAACATGTCATAAGTGGGCGCAAGCGCCAACCCTGGGCGAAAGGCGATGTTGCCTTCATGCATATCGGTGTTGCCGATGAGTCTGCCGAACCACCAGATGAGCGTGACACGTGTGGCGTCTTCGTTGGATAGCCAACCCTTGTCCAGAAATGCATGCACGGTCTTTGGCCAATCTGCGCTCCCGCCCACCAATGCGGCATTGAGGCTGCCAATGGTGCATACAGGTGACCGGCCGAAATCACCGTGGCGGTCAAACCGCACAACCTCCAGGAATGTTCGGCCAGCATATTGGCTAATGGAGGACTCTGAGACAGACACCTGAAAAGCATTGGCCATGATCGATGACGCCAAGTGCTCACAAATAAGCAGGTCTGACCAGCGCCGAACTGCGGCAGAGTTGTCTGCTCCTGAAAATTTGACGATGACATCCACCTTCCGCTGGTTTAGGAGGCGGCTGGCAGTGAACTTCGGAAACTCGCCGCCTGCTGATGAACCGGCTTCACCATGCGTCATAGCGATGTTCGCTAACCGGGGATAGCTTTCTTCCGCCTGATCGTTGGAAAGAAAGCGTGCGTCGCCTCTGCGAACAAGCTCAAGAAAGCGTCGGTAGGCTGCTTCTCCGAGAATAAGGTCGCCGGGTTGGTCGTGGCCCATCAACGACAGAATGTGAATAATATCATCATCCGACCAGTTGTCCGGGTTGTCCGGAACGCTTAGATCGACGGCGTGGATTTTAGCGAAATTTCTACCGAGAAAGCCTTGCGGTCGCATGTCTAAGATCGGGTACGGTAATCCTTCGAACCAGCCGTCCGACATATCCTTGTCCAGCGGCCAGAGAAAGCCTTCTTGATTAACCAGGCAGGAACCTTCTGGATAGGTAAGGGACAAGAGTCCAATCTCATGCCCTTGTCCGTTCTCGTCAATGCGATAAAGTGGAATGGGGGCAGTATTTCCACGAAGCGGCCGACGCAGGGCGTACCGCGTGCGACGAGACCCGCCACCGCTAATGACTGAAGCGCCAAACCCCTTTAATGCGCGGGTCAAGGTGGCCCGGCTAATGCCGCCAAGCTTCATGCACAACTCGGCGCTCCCTGTGCGCGGGTTAGCGCGAAGAATTTTGGTCAAGGCGTCAGTATTTATTTTTGTCATATTGGCTAAAATATGAAATGAAATATGCAACGAATATTATAGATAATATTAATATAAATCAAATATTAATTGAATTGTAGTTTTATTAACTGCAATGAATAATTTTCCAATACTTAAAACGTTAGGCTAACTGTTTTTTGCTTTACATGTGCGCTAAGTGTAATGGGCGCCAATATTAAGAGGTGCATTGCAACGGATATTTTGTGAGTGGAGTTAAGCTTGGTTTATTTGACGCACTTTCAAACTGGAGTGTCACGCTGGCACAGTAAATCAGATGGCTACGAAAATAATTGCAATGAATACTATATGCGATAATAGGGCTATGCCGTTCATCAGGGGATTGGTTGCCCTCAAAGTGGAATATAGCATTGATAGTGTCGCCGATTACTTCAGACACGCGCTGTCGAAACAAGAAACCGATAACCATAAAAACGCCACCGACGCATGTTACCCAATGGCGCAAAACGGGATCTATTCCCGGGCCTGGGTAGTTTAAAGAGTGAGCACGTCCATAGAGCCACCAGCCGGCAACGCCAATCAGGGAAACGAATAGGGAACCCAATAGCGCATAGGTGATTCGATCAACAATGGCTGATTTCACTTTGGTGTCTGCAAAGGGTGTTTTTCAACGCACGAAATATAATAGCCATGTGAGTGTCATCATTAAGCCTGTTATGTGAAGCGGCCAGATTATCAATCGGAGATTTTTAAGATATTGCTCGGGCAATAATTCAAAGGTAATTACTTCTGCGCCTTTTGAGGGCAAGGGTGGCTTGTGTTTTTGCATCCCTTTTGCGAATAAGATGCATGAAATGCTTGCGCTTAGAGCGAGGTATGGAAATGACTTTGAATTTTCGGGCATCAGCCAATTTGAAATTTGCGCAAAGAAAGGGCCGAAAAAAAGGACAATTAAACTGGATTTGAAAATTAATGGTAGTTTATTCCACCGTTCCCTTTTTTCATTTTGACTCAATTTTTGTGCAGGATCGGTTTTAAGTGCAGAAATGAGCAATCCACCAAGGAGTGAAAAAAACAGGATGAGCAATGGGACGCTAATCCAGGCATTCCCATTCACTGCTGTTGCAGCGCCGGCAATACCGGAGAAAACCAGGCAAAGTCCAATGGCTCCCCCCATTGGGGTAATCCCGTTATCAAATTGCTTGGCGAACCAGATACCTATTCGGTCCATATTTGAGCCCTTACAGTAAATGCGCAATACTGCGCCCGATTGCAATCTTGTTATTTAATCCACACCGTCTTTGTATTCACAAATTCCCTTATCCCGTGGTATGACAGTTCACGCCCAAATCCCGAGGCTTTGATGCCGCCAAATGGCAGTCGTGGGTCGGATTTGACCATGCCGTTAATGAATGTGCAGCCAGCATGAAGTTCTCGGGAGAGTTTTTCAGCCCTTGCGGTGTCCTTGCTCCACAAGCTGCTGCCTAATCCGAATTTGGTGTCGTTGGCGATATGCAGCGCATCCATTTCATCTTGAGCGCGGATGATAATGGCGGCGGGGCCGAATAGCTCTTCATGGTAGGCGCGGGTTTTGGCGGTGACATGGTCCAGAATGGAAGGGGCGTAGAAAGCGCCTTCTCCTTCAAGCGGCTTGCAGCCAATGACAGCTTCAGCACCTTGTGCGATGGAATCCGTGATCTGTCGATGCATTTCATCACGCAAATCCAGTCTTGCCATGGGGCCAACCTGGGTCGATTCTTCCATTGGGTCGCCAATTTTCAGTGCGGCTACTTTTTGCTTAAACAGGGCAACAAATTCGTCTGCAATTTCAGGAACCAGAATAAAGCGCTTGGCAGCAATGCAGGATTGCCCGCAATTCAGGAAGCGAGAGGCGGCAGCAACCTGGCTGGCGTATTCGATATCTGCATCATGCAATACAACGAACGCATCAGAACCTCCTAACTCCAGAACGCATTTTTTCAGGTGCAAACCTGCTGCGGCAGCAACTTTGCGTCCGGCGGGTTCTGACCCGGTAAGGGTAACCGCGTGCACAGCGCGGCTGGCGATCACGTCATTCACCAGATCAACGTCGATCATGAGTGTGGTGAACAAGCCGTCGGGAAAACCGCTTTCACGGAAAATATTTTCAATAGCCAGTGCGCACTGTGGCACATTGGATGCGTGTTTGAGTACACCTGCATTGCCCGCCATGAGAGCTGGGGCGGCAAAACGGAAAACCTGCCATAGTGGAAAATTCCATGGCATGATAGCCAGCACGGTACCCAAGGGGGGGTAAGAGACGTAACTTTCGCCCGCGTCGGATTCAATGGGTTCGTTTTGCAGAAAGTGTGCCGCATGTATCGCATAGTATTCGCAACCGGCTGCGCATTTTTCAACTTCGCTGCGTGATTCCTTGATGGGTTTCCCCATTTCCTGGGTAATCAATAGGGCTAGTTCGTCACGTTTTTCCAGCAGCAGATTTGCGGCACGGTGCATCAATGTTGCACGCTGTTCAAAGCTACTTTGGCGCCATACCTCCTGGGTGAGTCGTGATTTTTCCAGCGACTCGGCTAAACGGTGAGTATCCCAGCTGGTATACGTTTTTAAAATTTTATTGGTAGCCGGATTCAGACTGATATAGGGCATAGTGTGCTATCCTTTTATTATCATGGAAAAGCAATTTAATAGTAGCAGCAATGTCTAAAAAGTATCAGATTATCCAAAGCGAGTCGAGAGTGAATCGGAAAACGAGTGTGCAAATGAAGCACGCTAAAGTGTGGAATGGTATAAGTTTCGTCGTTTTATTGTTGGGACTGGTTTTGTCACAGGCGGGTAATGCATTTGCCGCATCTCAGGAAGAAACGTTTATCGCAGCGCGTGATGCGTATCGGTCCGGTAAAATTGACCGTTTCAATGAATATGCTCAGCAGCTGGATGGCTACGTATTGCAGCCTTATATCGCCTATTGGCAATTGCAATCGCACATGGCAGAAGCCACGCCCGCCGAGATCAGAAATTTTACGACACGCTATCAAGATTCTCCATTGGCTGACCGTTTGCGCAAAGACTGGTTAGTGCGATTAGGAAAAGCTCAGCAGTGGAATCTTTTTCTCAGTGAATTTCCTTCATTACTGAATGCAGACAAAGACGTGACATGCTATGCCTATCAGGCGCGGCTAAGCCAGGGCAATAAAGTGGTTCTGCAGGAAGCAAAACCGATCTGGTTTGATGGATCGGACTTGCCGATAAGTTGTTCGCCGATTTTCGATGCTTTGATGGCTGAAGGATTGCTGACAAGTGATGATGTGTGGATACGCATTCGTCTGGCGCTGGAAGCCGGTAACGTGGGTGTAGCGAAGGCGGTTATTCAATATTTACCAGGTGGACAGGCGCCAGATGCACGGACGCTGGATCGCGTCGTCGATAATCCGCATCAGTTTCTTGAAAAAAACAAACTGAATTATAAATCGCGGACAGACCGTGAATTGGCGATGTTTGCCATATATCGCATTGCACGTACTCAACTTGTCCAGGCACAAACTGACTGGGAGAGAATTCGCGAACATTTTAGCGCAGCCGAACAGGCTTATGTTTGGGGGGAAATGGCATATTACGCGGCGCGTGTCCATGACCCTGTTGCGTTAAACTGGTACAAGCAAGTTGAAAATGACGCTTTAAACGATAACCAGCTGGGCTGGAAAGTTCGGGCTGCTTTGCGTGCTCAGGATTGGCCGGAAGTGCTGGAGAGCATTCAGTCAATGTCGTTAGTGGAACAGCGCAATGCAGTATGGCGCTACTGGAAAGCAAGGGCACTGAGCGCGCAAGGGAAGGTTGCGCAGGCCAATGCCATTTATGCGCCTCTTTCAAAAGAAACGCATTTTTATGGGCAGCTTGCCAATGAAGAGTTGGGTGTGGTGGTGGGTAACCCCACAGAAATTTATAAAGCCAGTGAAGATGACATCAGAGCGGTAAAGAACGTGCCGGGATTACGTCGTGCGCTGGTGCTTTACCAGCTGGATTTGCGAACAGATGCAAACCGCGAATGGGCGTGGGCAATTCGCAATTTTGACGATAAGCAGTTGCTGGCAGCAGCAGAATTGGCAAAACGCAATGAATGGTATGACCGCGCCATCAATACAGCCGACAAAACAGTACAACTCCATGATTTCAGTTTGCGTTATCTCGCACCCCATCGAGATGTGATGCAGGTGTATGCGAGCCAGTGGGGGCTGGATGAAGCATGGGTGTATGGGTTGATACGGCAGGAAAGCCGGTTTGTGCGATTGGCCCAGTCCAGCGTTGGCGCTTCAGGGATGATGCAAATCATGCCTGCTACGGCCAAATGGATTGCAAACCGGTTGGGCATTAAAGATTTTAGAGGCCATCTGGTCAATGAACTCGATACGAATATTTCGTTTGGTACTTATTATCTCAAATACGTGATGGATAGCCTGGACGGATCGCCTGTGCTCGCAACAGCTGGTTACAATGCTGGCCCGAGCCGGGCGAAGCGTTGGCGCGACAACAAGGCGATGGAAGGGGCAATTTATGCCGAATCCATCCCGTTTAATGAAACCCGCGATTATGTGAAAAAAGTCATGAGTAATGCCATGTACTATTCAAATCGTTTTGGCCAGAAGCTAATTACCTTAAAACAGCGGATGGGGACTATTCCGGGTAAATCCAAGGGCAGCGACCCTGAGCAAGGCGAGGGGGATTAAACAGAATGCTTCTTATTTGCATAAGGCTCTGGTAATAGGCGGCAGTCACCGTTAGAATCTGAGGTTTTGCCTCGTACCTTGTAGGGAATCTCATGAATATCAAGAATATATGCGTTTTGGGTGGCAGTGGTTTCGTAGGAAGCCACGTAGTTCATCAGTTGGCTGAAAAAGGGTTCAATGTCCGTGTGTTGACCCGCCGCCGTGAGCGCGCCAAACACTTGATCGTGCTGCCCACAGTAGATGTGGTTGAGGCCAATATTTTCGATCCGATCGCATTGAGTCAGCATTTTGAAGGCATGGATGCGGTCATTAATCTGGTGGGGATTTTGCACGAGGAAACCCCCGGCCGCAATGATAAACCCAGCGCGCGTCGTGGCAGCTTTCATGAAACTCACGTTGAATTGCCGCGCAAGGTCGTGCATGCCTGCGCTGAAAAAGGTGTAAAGCGCTTGCTGCATATGAGCGCTTTAGGGGCGGACCCGGTTTCCCGCAGCGCATATCAGCGCTCAAAGGGGATTGGTCAGGTTATTGTGCAAGAATCAGGCGTGGTACATCAGGAAAACGAAAACTGGTATCTCAATGGGCCAAAATTTGTACATGGTGCAGGACTGGCAACGACCATTTTCAGACCATCGGTTATTTTTGGTCGTGGCGATAGCTTCCTGAATCTGTTTGCGGGATTGGTGAAAAGCTTCCCAATATTACCCCTCGCAAATCCTGATGCAAAATTTCAACCCGTTTTCGTAGAAGATATTGCGCAGGCGTTTGTCAGCAGTCTGAATAACGCCGCCACCTTTGGTCAGACCTATGATTTATGCGGGACAAAAGTATACACCTTGCAACAGTTGGTGGAATTCGTTGCAAAAACATTGGGTATTCATCGAAAAATTATTCGACTAGGCGAAAAACTTTCGTATCTACAGGCTTGGGCACTTGAGTTAATGCCGGGCAAAAAATTAATGACTCGCGATGACTACTTCGCAATGCAAGTGGCAAATGTGTGCAACTCGGAAGCGTTAGCGTCACTGGGAGTCAAACCGACAGCGCTTGAGGCGGTTGTGCCGGTTTATCTGGCTGATGTAACGCCGCGAGGCCGCTATATGGCATTCCGGAATAAAGCTGGCCGCTGATTTTTTATGCATTAACTAGTTCTCGTCCAGAAACGCTGCAACTCCCTCTCCCCTTGTGGGAGAGGGTTGGGGGAGAGGGGTTAAATTTCAAGGCATTACCACCCTCTCCCTAGCCCTCCCCCATCAAGGTGGAGGGGAAAAACAGATGTTTCCGGATGCCCCCTAACTATGCCCTGGTGAATATCGATGCAAATTTATACCGTAGGTGGTGCCGTACGAGATGAATTATTAGGGCTGCAAGTAAAAGATCGTGACTTTGTAGTCGTTGGCAGCACTCCGGAAGAAATGGTTAAACTGGGATTTCGTCCTGTTGGTAAGGATTTTCCGGTTTTTCTGCATCCTGAAACGCAAGAAGAATATGCGCTAGCTCGTACCGAGCGTAAAACCGCACGTGGCTACAAGGGTTTTCAGATTCACGCTTCTGCTGATGTCACGTTAGAAGAAGACCTGGCTCGGCGCGACCTCACCATCAATGCTATCGCAAAAGATGATCAAGGAAAGCTGTATGACTTCTTTGGCGGACTTGCCGATATACAAGCCAAAAAATTACGCCATGTAAGTGAAGCATTCGCAGAAGATCCCGTCAGAATATTAAGAATTTCGCGATTTTCGGCGAGGTTTGCAGATTTTACAGTAGCAGAAGAAACCACTGATTTGATGCGACAGATGGTGCAAAACGGGGAAGTGGATGCGCTGGTGCCGGAACGGGTATGGCAGGAACTAGCCCGCGGCATGATGGAAAAAACCCCTTCGCGCATGTTTGAAACGTTGCGCAGTTGTGGTGCACTGGCAAGGCTCATGCCAGAAGTGGACCGCCTGTTTGGCGTGCCCCAGCCAGAAAAATACCATCCAGAAATAGATACTGGTGTGCATGTCATGCTGGTACTGGATTATGCCGCATCCAAAAATTACACCCTTCCGGTGCGCTTTGCGGCGCTGACCCATGATTTAGGCAAGGGCACCACCCCACAGGAAGAATGGCCAAGGCACATCGGCCACGAAGCACGCAGCGTCGGACTGGTCAGTGAGCTTTCTCAACGATTACGTGTTCCAAATGATTGTCGTGAACTGGCACTGACCACGGCACAGTTTCATGGGGACGCGCATCATGCTCTGGAATTGCGCGCTTCAACTTTGTTAAAATTGTTTCAATCAACGGATGCTCTGCGCCAGCGGGAGCGCTTTGAATCCTTTTTACTGGCTTGTGAATGTGATTACTGCGGCAGGCCGGGTTATGCTGAAAAAACCTATGAGCAAGCCGGGCATTTACGCAAAGCACTGGAAGCGGCATCAAGCGTAGATGCCGGTGCCGTGGCTAAGCAGTGCAGCGAACCGAGGCTGATCAAAGAACGAGTCTATGTTGCACGCCTCGATGCTATTAAAGCCTGGTTAGGTGGCGAGAACGAGGAGGAAGCAAATGATTGATCTCAATACCTGGGGCACCCCCAATGGCCGCAAAATTTCCATCATGCTGGAAGAAGCGGGATTGCCTTATCGGGTGCACCCCATTGATATCACCCAAGATGAACAGTTTGCGCCAGACCTGATAACTATTAGTCCAAACAGCAAAATTCCAGCCATCATTGATTCCGAAGGCCCGGACGGTAATCCGATTTCGCTATTTGAATCAGGCGCGATTCTGATTTATCTGGCAGAAAAAACAGGGCGCTTTCTGCCAGTGCAGCCACGAGCACGTTATGAAGTCATGCAATGGCTAATGTTCCAGATGGGCGGTATCGGCCCGATGTGCGGTCAATTGCATCACTTTCGCCGTTTTGCTCCTGAACCGATACCCTACGCTATAGAGCGTTATACCAAAGAAGTGAAACGATTGTATAGCACGCTGGATAAGCGGTTGAGTGAACATGCTTATCTGGCAGATGAGTATTCCATTGCGGATATGGCGACTTATCCCTGGATATCTAGATATGAATGGCAGGGGATGGATTTGGCTGATTATCCTGCCATGCAAAGATGGTTTGGTGAAATTTCTGCGAGGCCAGCAGTGATGCGGGGAATGAACGTGCCAGCTTAGGGTGTTTATGTCATGCTAATCGATATAGCAGAACATAAAAGATTCAGGCCTTTAAGGTATCTAAAGTTTTTCATGTATCTAGATTATGTGATTGAAAACTTTGCTTTAAACTCGCTATTTACAATCAATTTAGCAAAACAGACTGATCACACAAAAATTTTTAGGGAAAAACGAACGGCCGTTCGCGACCCTGAAGAGACCTTGGCCACCTTATAGTAGAAGGTCTCAAAACCGTATAAAGCAGACACCCATTTTATGGGTCTTTTAAAATGTCCAATTTGAACTTGCAATTAATATGTCAGTGGGATTCGATCTGCCTTGCGCATTGAGGTTCCTGCAATCTACTTGTAGAATGTCGTCTTTTAAGCCAACATTTTGGTCGGCCAATATTACGTTTGCCCTTATGCCGCTCCTCTTCCTTGCAATTGCGCCATTTCTCTTAACTTTAGGATTGGCCACATCACCTCGCATCTCTGCAGGCACATGGTTATTCGTTATTGGGTGCGTTGCTTGTATAGAAGGCATAGTGTTTTGGTCCCAAGCAACACAATCGTTTAATTTAGAGTTTTTATACCTGTGGTGTCTTGTAATCTTTCTGCCCTGGGTAGTAGCCTCACTAACCCTGTGGATATTTCGCTACACTAAACATCGATTTTTTGTAGTTATTTGTTTTCCACTCACATATTTTTCGTGTTTCGTCTGTTGTCTTGCATTGGCAACTTATGTATTCAAATCTCAACTGTAGTGGTCAACTAATACCAGGCTAACCCCAACATTCGAGAGGGCCCGGCCATTGCAGGCTTCTTTAGTTATGTTAATATTATTTAGGGCTTCGTTCCACCTCTGAGTGGTCGTCCCCTCAATTTTACGTTTGGCCTAAAACAAATGCATTCATCATCCCGACGATACTTAGTCTTTGTTGTTATCTTGTCGCTATTTGGGACGTTGGCTATCGCCGCCGAAAAAGCAACGAAATAGGAGTCAAGTCTCAACGAAATAGGGGTCAAGTCTTGACATATCATTTTATCTCTCTCCCTTGATGATCTTGCTCACCGTTGAATAGTGTACTCCGACATGACGAGCAATCTCAGCCATGCTATAGCCATAGCCCAGAAAGGCCTTTCTAATGGCCCCGTTGCGCAAGGCTTTGTCGCCTTGGACTGTGTTCGTAAACAGGCTTTCCAAAC
>JAYVLG010000168.1:0-5257 GCA_043759595.1 Sulfurirhabdus sp.
CTGATCGACCGCGCCGCGCAAAGCCAGGGTAAGTCTCGCTCTGAATTCATGATTGATGCCGCCCGACGAGCCGCCGAAGAAGCGCTGCTTGACCAGACCTTGGTGCAGGTCGATCCCGAGACCTACGTGCATTTCCTCAGACTTTGGTGATGTCGTTGAAGGGGAGATGATGAGTACAGAGTCCGGTGTGGCTGGAAAGACTGATCTCGGCCAGAAGCGGACTTCGAGGCCGACCGCTGTGGCGGTCTGCTTGTCGGCCAGAGCCGCCGGTGGCGTACTGAGCAAAGCAGGTCTGCTATGCGCTGCACACCAGCCATTGGCTAGAAGTGCCGCTGAATGGCAGCTTTCAACTTCGGCGAATGCGTACTCCCGTCCCGGAGCTGTCATTCAACCTGTCTGTATTGAATGACCGGTCCTCGACCCTAAGCAATCATCCTGATTTATCTTAGGCAGCCGTTTGTATCGCCCCGGTTTTTCTACAGAGCTAGGGGCAGTCCACTTGAATCTTATGCATATCGAGTAAGCTGGAAACGGTTCACATGGCAAAAATAAATGGCGCGAATATCTCACCTCATCGTTAAACACTTCACAATCACGCCATGCCGAAGATGACGCCCCCATCGCTTTCAAATAGCCAAAATACAGCGGAAAAAGTTGCAAACGCCCTCCTCGCGTTCATAGGAAAAATTCCCGACACGGAGAGGCGTGAGGAAGCGGATCCCTCAAAAGTATCGCGTGAGATCGCCAGGAATGCAGCGATAAAGGCGGCGCGAACCGCAGGACTTCTAGCATTACCTCCTGGGCCGATGGGTTGGCTGACGATTCTTCCTGAGCTTATCGCGGTGTGGAAGATTCAGGCCAAAATGGTTTCCGACCTTGCTGCAATTTATGGGAAGAAGTCCTCTCTAACGCAGGAACTGATGCTTTATTGCCTTTTCAGGCATGCAGCATCACAGGCAGTGCGCGACGTCGTTGTGCGCATCGGAGAGCGTTATCTCGTTCGGCGCGCTTCCCTTAAGACGCTTCAGGGGATTGCACAAAGGGTCGGGGTTCATGTCACTCAACGCGTCATTGGAAAGGGAGTATCCCGCTGGCTGCCCATAGCCGGCGCTGTCGGCGTTGGCGCTTACGCTTACTACGACACCGGCCGAGTTGCCGCAACTGCAATAGAACTCTTTGAAAAAGAAATCACAATCGAGCCACAGGCGGACGAAGATGCCTAATGAATAAGGTTGATCGTGCGAAGCCACAATCTAACCTTATTCGTTAGGTGCTGGCATCGAGAATCTTCTTCTTTTGGGCCTCGAACTCAACCACCGAAATAATGTTCTTCTGCCTGAGGTCGTCAAGCTTAAGTAGTTCGGCGTGAACATCTTTCTGGATCATTTGGTCAATGACTGCTGGAGTAGGTTGGCTCGTTTTTGTAAAGTTCTTATACACACCCAATCCAGCTCCAATTGCTGCCCCTGCCATGGGGCCGATAATTGGAACGGGAATAGCTACTACAGCGCCAATCGCCGCGCCCGAAGCCGCATCCTTTGCAAGGTCAGAACGCATTGCCTCCTTGCCAAGCCTGCTAGCTTCCTCGCCTATGCAGGTCGCAGTCTTCTTTGCCCAATCGGCAGCGACGCGGGCGTCCTCTCCATCAACTTTTCCATCGCCGTTTAAGTCACCGACCAGAACCGCCGTTGACGATATTGCATCCTTGGCTTTTCCGGCGAGACTTTTGAGTTTATCCAACATTGACTGTTTCCCCCTTGAATGATTAATTGTTTTTTTGTCCGAACACCTGCCGCCATAGTAGCGCAATCGCAAGCCCGATGATTACAACAACTGCCAGAAGCAGTCCGCCCTTGAAGATGGCGAACCAGACCGAGTAGGCTCCCAGCTTAGCAAATACGATGGCAAGGATAACAAGCAGTAGAAAGACCCAGAACATGACATTTCCTTTCATGAAAAAGTGCCAGACGGAATCATGAACGTGATATCAGACAGGTCGTGTCGTTTTTGGCCAATTCGAAAATATTGTGATTTCCCGTGCCGAGCTATGTGTCACTTAACCAAATGGCGCGGCTTGTTGTACCGGCAGGTTTGTGAAACATCCGGTCTAGATATCTCAGCGGGCAAGCGTCGGACAACCCTTAGCAAGGGTATATCTTCAAGCTGATGTTATACGTGCGGACGATCCTTGATTGATGGATTGATTGATGGATTGTTTTTTTGCCCAAATACTCGCTGCCAAAGTTTGGCAATCGCAAGCCCGGCGATCACAACAAGAGCTAGAAGGAGTACACCCTTTTGGAAGGCGATCAAAACCGAGAAGACTCCCAGCTTTGCAAATACGAAGGTAAGAACCACGGCCAAGACCCAGTGCCCAATCCGGTACATGACATTTCCTTTCATGAAAAATATACCCGACGGTATCATGAACGTGGAGTCAGACAGGTCGCGTCGTTTTGAGCTGACCCGAAAATATAAATGTCACCGCCGGAAAATCAGATTCCAAATATTTTCAAGAAAGAATCGGTTTGTCCTCTAGGAGCTACGCTTTTTCGTACGATCAGCACTCCAGTAGAACTGCATGGCCAACATATACAGTGCCAATATCTAGCTCAAAGTTTTTGTTGGGCGCACAAACAGCCCCCGGGCCAGACCATACAAAATCCAAAGCAACATTACCGGAATAACCAGAGTCTGTAGCACGAAAATTACCATCAGCTTGATGATCTTCTCGGTTGTCTCTTCTACTAACTGCTTCAGATTATCAAGGCGGGATTTCGAATCTGTGCCCTGTGAAAACCATTCTTTGAATTTCTCGAACACACTCTTATGTGGGGGGGGAACAGCGGCGGATTGTGGCTGGTTAGCAGCAGGCTTCCCCCAGTGCCATATTTTTCTAAAAATGCTCTTGTGTACTGGAGGCGCAGCGGTGGGTTGCTTTAGATTGTCGGAAAGTCCGGACACCGTGGCGATACCCTGCTGGCTGGATTGATAGTCCTGAGCCATAAATTTCTGAAACACCAAATCAGTACCAATGGCCACTACCGGAATTGCGAAGCGCGTCATCAGTAAAACCACTAATAGCTTTGATAGCCATCCAGGGCATTGCTTTTGGCGAAAATAAAGAACAGTCCAAATAACTGCTGTAATGGTAAACAAGAGAGAAATCAGCCAGTGCGAACCAATGCTCAGTAGCACTTTTTGGATACCCATAGCGATACTGGCGGTGAGCATCAGGTCTGAAAACTGCTCAACCAAGTCATTTACTGGGTCGAGGATTTGCCCTGCAGCCAGATTGACGCCGCCAATAACTTGGACTGTGAACTCTGTCCCCTGAGCAACAGAAATGACACCATTCAAAGCTCGTGCCGTAGCAAAACTTTTCAAGGCTCGATTTAGTCCTGCATTGACTTGTTCTTTTGCAGCCGAGTCCAGAGGGGGGAGCCAGGAACAAGCGACCATTACTGCGACAGCCAAAATGAGCGCCATTCGACCTATAAAATGAAGATTAATAGTCTGCATGCGTTTGCTACCTCGTTTCGTCCGGGTCGATGCCCGCATTGGTTGAAATCTGATTCGCCAATATTAGCTGACCACGGTCAAGACTATTCAGAAAAACCAGCCAGAGACTAACAGCCCAACAACGAGCAAGTAAACGCTGGAAATCAGCTGCATCCACGCCAACATTTGAAAGGTTTTTTGAAAGCATGGTTAGTTGATTTCCAACGATGTTGCCAATAACGCAGGCTCGATCACAACAACAGTCCTGAGAACAATATCCTGAACCCTCCCACGTATCTTGATCATGTCGTTCGTCTTCGCTTTGCGTAGCAGCTCGTGATCCTGCTCATTTTGGGGATGTATGAATATGGTTGCCCTGAGCATGTTGACCGCCTGCCTGGATTTGATTGAAATTGGTTGGGACGTAACCTTATAAACACCATCGGCGTAGCCAATTTCATAAACCTGAATGTTCCATTCGACCACGCTGCCGATCAATTCCTTGCTGAGGAGGTCGCGTTGCAGGTCAGTGAAATCACTCCCGAGTGCAAAAACTTCTGAAACTTGCTCCGGCGTAACTGGGTTTACCTGCGCACTCGCGATTTCCGCAAGTTGCTCCTTAAGCGACTGGCGCACCTGGCTGTCATCAGGCCGATCACCGCAGCCGAATAGGGTCCCAAGCAAGGCGGCACACAGTAGACGTGCAATGCTCATATTGGGTTTCCCATGCAGAGCATTGCCTCTGGTCACTTAACCAAGAAGCTCGGCTTGTTGTACTGAATGTTGCCGATGGAGTCGACCGGGTAAACCTTTCCGTCCTTCATTTGGAACTGTTGCTTGTGGTATTGCTCGTTGCCGATGGGGTTCGACTCAATGATGCGGCCATCCTCGCGTAGATTGAGGTGCGGCTTGTGATATTGGATGTTACCGATGGAATCAGCTTGGTAAACCTTCCCGTCCTTCATCTGGTATTGCTGCTTGTGGTACTGCTTGTTTCCGATTGCGTCTGTCTCAATGACACGACCATCTTTTCGAACAGCATAGGATGGCTTGTTGTACTGGATGTTGCCCGTCGAATCTTGCTGATAAACCCGCTGTTCGCCCGCATGGGCAGCCACAGTAAGCAACGTGAGAAAGCTGAAGATAGCGATTTTCATTTGGTGGCATCCTTAAAAACTCCAGGTTGACCCTGTGTGAATAATGGGGCGTATGCCGTCATCGTGTTTAAGAATCGACTTTCCGTGACGCATGTTGTTTTGCACTCCGTGGGTGGATCATTGCTGAGGCTCCATCGAGGTATCGCGCTAATTCAGATTCGAGTTCTCCCTGCAATCCTTCGGGGCTGATGATGCGGATGTGGGGTATCCAGTAACGGACGATAGGCAGGACCTGGTTGGGGTGACCAACCTTGGCTGAAACAATCAGTCCTCCATCCTCCAGTTCCTTTTCGATGACCTGATTGGCGATGAGCTTGCGGCGTTTGAAATAGCCTGCAATCTCCGAGGCGATCTTGAGCACGATTTCATTCTTTTCCTCGCCGAACCAGATGCCATCCTCTTCGGTCAGCGTCTTGTCGATATCCGGATCGGGATCGAACTGGGTGTCCAGTTGCCGAAGGCGGTCGATCTTGCCGAAGGCGAAGGTCTTGATCCGATCTGCATCACGGCCTGCGAGATACCAGATGCCCTTATGATTGACCAGCTTATACGGGGCGACAGTTTCGTAATGCTTCTGGCCTTCGCTTTTCTGGTAGTCG
>JAYVLG010000169.1:0-2998 GCA_043759595.1 Sulfurirhabdus sp.
ATGAACCCCTCCCAGCTCTGGGAAACCACCATGGACCCCACCGTCCGCCGCCTCCTGCGCGTCCAGATCGACGACGCCATCGAAGCCGACCGCGTCTTCACCATGCTGATGGGGGATGAGGTTGAACCACGTAGGGAATTTATTGAGCAGAATGCTCTGCGGGCTGGGAATATTGATATTTGAGTCTCTAAAGTATCATACACAGCAAAAAGCCCTCGCAAGAGGGCTTTTCTGTTTTTAGTGCCTTAAATATGACTCTAGTCGGCGTATTTATTGCCTAAGTAGCTATAAAAAAAATAGTATATATAAACCAATATTAAAAATTAAATACATAAAAATGCATACATGTGACTCATAGTCCGTAGACTAATAAGTCACATATATTGATGATTCGTTCATGAATAAAAATGAACAATCACCTAGCGCCGAGAAAATGCTTGTCGAATTTGGGCACCGCTTAAAACGTTTGAGGTTAGCAAAGGAGTTAAGTCAAGAACAGTTGGGAATGCTGGCGCATTTGGATCGGACTTACATAAGCGGCATAGAACGTGGCGTCAGAAATGTTGGCGTCATCAACATCTTTAGGATAGCGCAAGCACTAAAAGTTTCTCCAACTGAGTTTTTCACCTCAGGTACAGAATAAGCATGTCTAGTCGTGCTTATTACTCTGAGAAAGTAACTGACTTTCTCACTGAAAGTGTAGATTCTGTTATTGGGAAAATCACCCAAAATCACCCGCAAAGCTTGGAACATTTGCAAACGGGAGCATGGTCAAGACAAGTCGAAATACTACAGTCAGCCATCAAAAAATTCAGTGAAGGGTATATCTTCTTTGAGTTTCAGATTCCGCGGATGGGCAAACGAGCTGATGCGGTTCTAATTTACAAAGATTTGATCTTTGTTATTGAGTTCAAAGTAGGTGCTAACCGATATTTGCCGCAAGATAAACGGCAAGCGCATGACTATGCCATTGATTTGCATCACTTTCATGAAGGCAGTCACCACAAAACAATCGTTCCTATTTTGGTTGCGACTCAAGCAATGGAACAAACAGTGCATGAACCAACTGTAGTTGACCATGTTTATGAGCCTATATGCACCAATAGCAATGGTTTACAAGCAGTGCTGGACTATTGTGTCGCAGAGATAAAGCCTGACGAGTCTATTAATTTTGAAACGTGGATGCGCTCTGCCTACAAACCCACGCCGACGATCATTGAGGCGGCGCAAGCCTTGTATTCAAATCATGACGTTAGTGATATTTCTCGCAACGATGCAGGTGCGCAAAATTTGCATTCGACGACCCAAGCCATTCAAAATATTATTCATGATTCCAAACTCAGAAATCGGAAAACAATATGTTTTGTGACTGGCGTTCCTGGAGCAGGGAAAACTTTAGCTGGTCTAAATATTGCTACAGCGAATACAAACATAACAGATGATGAGCATGCTGTTTTTCTATCTGGGAATGGACCATTAGTCGATGTATTACGCGAAGCACTCGCAAGAGATCGAGTCGAACGTGATGCTAGCGTTACAAAAGCAGAAGCACTAAGACAGGTAGCTCCAATTATTCAAAACATCCATCATTTTCGAGATCATTACCTTCAGCATAATGAAGAACGACCCGAGAATGTAGTCATTTTTGATGAAGCGCAGCGCGCCTGGGATATGGAAAATACTTCCAAATTCATGGTGCAAAAGCGTGGGCAAAAGAGCTTCAACCAGTCGGAGCCTGAATTTTTAATCAGCGTGATGGATAGGCACGCAAATTGGTGCGTTATCGTCGCGTTAATTGGTGGTGGGCAAGAAATAAATACGGGTGAAGCGGGTCTTCAAGGTTGGATTAATGCCATTTCAGTAAATTATCCAGGCTGGGATGTTCATTATTCAGACAAGCTTTCTCAGCTTGAGTACGCAGGCAGTGATATCAATTTTGACAACGTGGCATGCGCTTATCAACAAGCTAGTTTGCATTTGGCTACGTCGATGCGGTCTTTTCGAGCTGAAAAGTTGTCGCACATGATTCACTATTTGATTCATAACCAAGCAGATTTGGCCAAAGCGCATTGCTTAGCGTTTAAAGACAAGTTTCCAATCAAAATTACCCGAAATTTAGAACTCGCAAAAAACTGGATAAAGCAGCAAGCACGGGGTAATCAAACAAAAGGAGTCATTGCATCATCTGGTGCAATTAGGCTCAAACCTGAAGGTATTTATGTCAAAAATCGCCTATCTGCTCCTGATTGGTTTTTAAATGAACAAGACGATGTTCGCTCTTGCCATTTTTTAGAAGATGTTGCCACTGAATTTGATATTCAGGGTTTGGAGCTGGATTGGTGTTTAGTAGGATGGGATGCTGACTATCGGTATGTAAATGGACAGTTTGAACATTGGAAATTCACCGGTACAACTTGGAAACAACGTCAACAAGACTTGCAAAAGCGATACTTGGAAAATGCATATCGTGTCCTACTAACCCGTGCCCGACAGGGAATGGTCATTTTTATACCCCACGGCAGCACTGACGATGTAACTCGCAAAAACGAGTTTTTTGATAATACATTTGAGTATTTAGTTAGTTGCGGTATTGAAATTTTAGATTAAATAAATAGTGAGTTAAATTAAGTAATGTACCTCTTGCCGGCGTATTTGTTGCCTAAATAGTTGTTAAAAGATTATTAATTTAAGTCATAAGCGACATATTTAGCGGCTACGCTTTCAACCGTAGTTACACACTTTACGGTCTAAGCTCAGCTACGAGCTTATTAATGTCGTCCATAGACTATTCTCACGCACTCTGTGGGGCATTCTTTAACCGAACAGCTAAGTAGCCCCTCTAAACGCGTTGCATCGC
Organism: Sulfurirhabdus sp.; assembly: GCA_043759595.1. Lineage (GTDB taxonomy): Bacteria > Pseudomonadota > Gammaproteobacteria > Burkholderiales > SMCO01 > Sulfurirhabdus. Next base: position 2,858 of record JAYVLG010000169.1, read on the forward strand.
GCTGACGGAGTTGTACTGAGCTTTCTTTGAAGGAAAAACTGTATTGCCGCTGCTTGTCCGTCTTGTGTGATGGTTAACGGTTTGCCAGTTTGAACGAAATCAATAGTTTGATCAATGTTGGTTTGTACCTGCTGGCCTGTC
>JAYVLG010000170.1:0-21912 GCA_043759595.1 Sulfurirhabdus sp.
CTGGATATTAAACTCACAGAAATTCCTGACTGGAACTGCTGTGGCGCATCCATCGGCTATGCAGAAGGTGGTGAGTTGCCACGTCACGTCATGAATGCACGCAATTTTGCATTGGCGGAAGATAATTTGCCCGGGCAGCAAATCGTAGCAACATGCGCTGCGTGCTGGTTAGGTGCTCGAGAAACCAAAGAGCGTCTGGATGCCAGCTCGCAACTCATGGCTGATACCAATGAAGCTTTGAAGGAAGCGGGTCTCAACTACAAAGGTGGCGCAGATGTCCGTCACATGGTGGAAGTGCTGATTGAAGATTTTGGTTACGATGAACTCAAAAAACCAGTAGTGAAATCTTTGGAAGGCATCAAGTTCGCAGGCTATGTAGGTTGCCAAACCAATCGTCCATTTGGTATTGATGGCGAATCGTTCGAGAATCCGGTTTATCTGGATAAGCTGGTTGAAATGGTGGGGGGGGAAGCTGTATCTGCCTACGATCAGAAAGTGACCTGCTGTGGTGGGGCATTGGCTTTTTCCGAACCAGAAAAGAGCCAGAAGCAGATCAAGGACATCGTTGAATCTGCCTATGATCATGGTGCAGAAATGATTGTGACGCCTTGTCCACTGTGCCAGGCGAACGTAGAAATTTACCAGAATGATGTCAATAAGCGCTATGGCACCAAGTTTAATATCCCGGTGCTATACTACAGTCAGCTCATGACGGTTGCTTATGGTGGTTCTGCAAAACAAGCCGGTTTGGATGGCCAGCTAATCAAGGCCACTAAACTGGAGCAAATTGCATCCAAGAAATAACCATATTGAATTATGGTAATCTTTTGCAGGGGCTTAATGCCCCTGTTTTTATTACATGTTACGGAAAGTTTTTATGAAAGCACCAAAAACACTGGATGAATATATTGATCTAGTCCATCAAGCCGTTTATGAAGTAGACGAATTGCGCGCTTGTATCGAAGACGATATGGAAGAAATGGAAGCGAGTCTACCTTTTATAGACCCTCTGGACCATCAGTTACGTGCGCTCTACGATAGTATGATCAGTAAACAATATAGCTTTCCTTCGGAAACTGATCTGCCGTATATGTCGATTGTAAAAATGTATGGACCTGCGATCCCGTTCAAACGGCTACTGGAAGTGATCAACACCACGCACCGTAACGGATTGGATGCTTAATTCAGAAAGGTCAGGTCATCCATGAATTGAATTACAGGTTGACCTGAAAGCAGGGCGCCTAGTTGGGCATTAGCTAGTTCTCATCCGGAAACGTTGTAACTCCCTCTCCCCTTGTGGGAGAGGGTTGGGGAGAGGGGTTGAATTTCAAGGCAGTACCACCCTTGGCCATCTCCCATCAAGGGGGAGGGGGAAAACAGATGTTTCCGGATGAAAACTAGCTTAGTTTTCGCGCCCATTCAATTGCGGCTAAATGATGGGCGGTAACTTCATTTAAATTGATTTCCAGGGTGTTGCAAAGCGTCTTGGCTGTTTGAATGTCATTTTTTTCAAAACAAAGAACAAGCGCCAAATAAGGGGCATAGCTTCCCTGATTTGTAAGCAACGCTTGCGTTACGACTTCGGGTAAATTGAGATTGGCCAGCGCTTGCTCTAAAGGGATGCCAACTAGCGCATCGATCATCGAGAAAACGCCAGTTATAAACAAGCGGTCACCATCTTTCTTGGATAAAAAATGCTGACCTAATAATTCCATCATTCGTCCGCGAATAAGTGCGGTATTGAGTAATACGCGCTGACCAGCATGGATATCTGTGCCAGCAAAAATCAAAAGGCTCAGCCAACGCCACAAGAAGTCATAACCCATCATCATGAGGGCGCTACGTATGGATTCAACCTTGTATGGCATGCCAAATCCGGCTGAGTTCAAATAGCAAAGCAAGCTGTAGCATAACGCTACATCGTGCTTGAATGACTCTTCGATTACATTGAATTCTGCCTCACTCATAACCAGATTGAATAACTGCATGATGCGCATTGTTGAAGGATCCATGCGCTTCATGGATTGTGTCTCAGGAGGGGCTAAGTTGCTGCTTTGAAATAAATTGAACAGGGGTTCCTTTTCATGAAACTCCTTGAACTCCTGATAACCTTGAATATTTCTGGCAATACATTGAATTGGCAGGTGCTGGATTTGTCTGATTTCTCTTGCAATAGTCTCGAGCGAATTGTTCTGAATATCGTAGGAAGCAAAAGATGCCATCTTGAAGAGCGGCAATAGCTCGGGACTAAAAGAGACGTTGTGCAGCGAAAACCGATATTTTTTTTCTTTTAAACTGGTCAGGGTAGCAAGCAACTCGGTAATTCTGATGTTGGAAGGGTAAATTTCCAGAACGATATTTTCGGGTGGTAAAAGATCAAGAAAATCACTGACCAGGGCATCATTTGAAATAGGAATGAAAGCCAGTTTGTTGGACAAAACCTGGCGGATACCAAAATTATTGTAAGCGTTGGCAATCAGTCGAGCACTAGATCGAAGTGTGTTTGCAGGGGATTCCTGGGTGGAAGGACCCTCCAGAAACAGCAACTGGTAACCAAAAATTTTCTCAGATGCATCGAAAATAGGTTGCCTGGAAATGAAAATAAACTCATTCACTGAGCTGCTGTCCGATGTGTTTTCAGGCATTGCAATAGTATTGGGCGATAGGTTAGTCAATTTACGCTTTTGCCTCTTAGTGTTAAGTATTGACTGCTGTGATTAAAGTTGCTCAGTCTTGGCTTCGTTTAACATCTCAGAATATTGCGCATGCAGGTTTTGTGTAAAAATAGCATGGAGCTGAAAGCAAGGCAATTGCTGGTTTGGATTGTAAATAAATATGATTGAATTATTTTGCACTAATTTGGTGCGAAATAATTGGAGTTTGCACTATTTTGGAGCGTATTTTATTAAAATGAGTATTCAATTTTAATACTATCTCTTTTAAATCAAATTGTTGTTGTTTTGGTACAATTATTGCTTATGTTCTGCTGGATTAGCTTGGAGAAAATATGGAAGTTCTTAAAATAAATAATGACGTATTGTTCATTTTGCTCGGTGCAATCATGGTTTTGGCAATGCATGCCGGATTTGCGTTTCTGGAATTAGGCACGGTTAGAAAAAAAAATCAGGTTAATGCGCTGGTAAAAATTCTGACGGATTTCTCCGTTTCTACAATTGCCTATTTTTTCATCGGATACAGCATTGCTTATGGCGTAAATTTTATGCAAGGGGCGGAGCACCTTGTTCAAAAAAGTGGCTATGACCTGGTCAAATTTTTCTTCTTGCTCACATTTGCGGCTGCAATACCGGCAATTGTATCTGGCGGGATTGCTGAACGCGCCAAATTCAATCCGCAACTCGCAGCAACCTTTTTACTTGTAGGATTTGTCTATCCTTTCTTTGAAGGAATAGCCTGGAACCACCACTATGGTATTCAGGGTTGGTTAAATGCAACCTTTGGCGCAGAGTTTCATGATTTTGCAGGATCAGTCGTCGTGCATGCCGTAGGAGGGTGGATTGCGCTGGGTGCGGTAGTCTTGTTAGGCGCGCGTCGCGGTCGCTATCACCAGAATGGAATGATGGCTGCTCACCCGCCTTCAAATATTCCTTTTTTAGCACTGGGTGCCTGGATACTGACAGTAGGCTGGTTCGGTTTTAATGTCATGTCAGCGCAGACCATTAATTTAATTAGCGGCCTGGTAGCAGTGAATTCCTTGATGGCCATGGTAGGCGGTACCCTGGCAGCACTCGTGATCGGCAAGAATGACCCGGGTTTTATTCATAATGGCCCTTTGGCTGGGCTGGTTGCCGTTTGTGCAGGCTCTGATCTGATGCACCCATTAGGTGCACTTGTTACAGGTCTGATCGCGGGTGGCTTGTTTGTGTGGATGTTTACCGTCACGCAGAACAAATGGAAAATTGACGACGTACTAGGCGTTTGGCCTTTGCATGGCCTATGTGGCACATGGGGTGGGATCGCAGCAGGTATATTTGGCATGAAAGCACTGGGAGGTATAGGTGGTGTAAGTTTCATGTCGCAGTTACTGGGCACATTGCTCGGCGTTGGTATCGCCTTGGCTGGTGGATTTCTGGTTTATGGTGTTTTGAAGAAAATGGTAGGTATACGCCTGGATGCAGAAGAAGAGTTTAATGGTGCAGATCTTTCAATACATAAGATATCTGCTACACCAGAGCGGGAAGCCGGTTGGTGATGATATTGATATAAAACAATAAAGTCTGTCGGAGAACAATAAAGTCTGTCGGAGATTGGAGCTTAAAATTTAAAAGGCCTGGTTTTTACACTGGGGCTTTTAGATTTAGACATGTTGTGTTGCATTTAGAATGGGTTCTGCCAGCCTCTAGCTTGCCAAATGGCAGTTTGCGTTTAGAGCTTAGGCTGTCTCAAAGTCAGCCTAAGCTGACTCTTGAAGTAGCTCCTCAATACGTCCGCTTATGGCATCAAAGTGGAAGTCCGGAGAACATAAGTACTGGTTTGCCCCGTAGCCTTAGCTACTCAAGAATTTGTGCGAACATCAGTTTCACACGCTCAAAAAAATTGAGATCAATTGGCTTATCAAAATTAGTCCAGGCGTCATCGCACAAGATACGAATATCACTCGTATAAATTTGATCGAGGCGATCAGGGACGATAACGCCCAAGCTTGTAGAGAGTGTCAATGATAGGTAGTCGCCAAACTCATGGTTTACCAGGGGTGTAAATAATTTTGTGTAAACGGTCATTAGGCAGGAGACTGCCCCCTATAAAGGAAAAGACATGGCCAAACGCAAAGTAGTACAGCCCGACCTGATTGATCTGCTGTTTGCCGATTACCAGAAACCTGAAGACCTTCTCGGCGAAAACGGGATATTAAAGCAGCTCACCGAAGCTATTATGGAGCGCGCATTGCAAGCCGAGCTGGCTGCCCACCTTGGCCACGACAAGCATTCTGCCGTTGCCAACGACACCGGCAACACACGCAACGGCAGCAGCGCCAAGACACTCAAGGGCGATTTCGGTGCCTTGCCCATAGCTATCCCGCGTGACCGCGACGGCAGCTTCGAGCCGCAGCTTATTGCCAAACACCAGAAAAATTCAACTCAAAAAAATGATTCAATTTACTTTCTAATACCAAGTATTCTATTTAATTTATGAAGGGAAATTTCGCTGTTCCTAAAACAGGGACTGGGATTGATGGTATGTAATCGGCCCTGGTTGTGCCAAAGGAATAAACCAAGAATCATGGGTGAGGGTCTTAATTCTTTGCAACCTAAATACACTTATTAAGCATCATTTGATGCTATAATGTGTGCATTGATGGAGGTCACTATGCGTACCACACTGGCACTTGATGATGAATTATTAGAAAAAGCCCAATCTCTCACCGGCCCAATGGAAAAAACTGCATTAGTACGTGAAGCACTAAAGGCGTTAATTCAACGCGAAAGCGCCAAGCGATTGGCATTGCTCGGGGGGACTGAACCTTTGCTTGAATCTGTGCCACGACGACAGTCTGAACCAGCGTGATTTTAGTTGATACATCCGTCTGGATAGATCACCTTATGCACAGTGACGCGGATCTAATCGAACGCTTAAACGCTGGAAAGGTATTGGCTCACCGGTTTGTGACAGGGGAACTGGCACTGGGCAACTTACAAAATCGCGATATGGTTATAAGCGCTTTACAAGATTTGCCACAAGCCTGTGTTGCTACTGACGAAGAAGTGATGAAATTCATCTCCCAGCGTAAACTCTTCGGTATTGGAATTGGTTATATCGACGCTCACTTGTTAGCAGCAGTGCAACTCTCACCCGGCGCGTTACTTTGGACGCGTGACAAGCGTTTGCTTGCGGCGAGTGCACAGCTTGGGTTAACCGCAAATTTGACACATTGATAAAATTTCGAAATTAACTTCTAAAATTCGTAGGTTTCATGAGATATCAACATCTTTTCATTAAAGTGCTGTCGAAATGTTTGTTTGTCGTTTTTTTTCTGCCAGTTTTACTAAGCGGGAAATCATCAGCTGAGTTGCGCTGGACAACGTTTTCCCTCTTTGGTGGAACGTCATAGTTAATTTGGATTATGCTGGACTTTACGGTACATTACAGCACATTCGCATTATAAGCGCAGCTTGAGGATAGACAATTGTTGACGATCAATTTGTCACATTAGTATTTTGTTCCGAAACATGTAATAGGTGCCTGCTCAGGCATCACGGAAGTTTGGCAAAAAAATGAAATTGATGATTAGAAATGTTTACGCTTTGAATAGCATTGCAAATGTAAGTCTAGCAGACTTAGGCAAAGGCACTAAGCAGCTAAAGCGTGTTGGGTGGAGTAATGCTGATGCTGCGCAAATATCAAAAGAAATATACCTGTAAGTGAACGTAACCGCATGAGCCTAGACTATGCCACCCTCGAACTGCTGATCCAAAGTCACCCGGCATGGCGGCTGCTGCGCTCGGATCATGCGCCCCTAGTGGCTAGCTTTCTACAGCGCGTGTATTGCACCAAATGAGCGGGTGATGGCTCAGGCAGATTTGGCAGAAGCACTGGAAGATGAGCTATTTTCTCTGCGAGAACGATTGGGTGCGGAAGTCTTCCCCAAGTCAGCAATTGAATATCTCAACGATTGGGCGAATATCGAGAAGAGGTGGCTGCGCAAGTTTTATGCCCAAGGATCGGACGAACCACATTTTGATCTGACGCCTTCTACCGAGAAAGCGATAGCCTGGCTTACGACCCTCACTGAGCGCAGCTTCGTGGGCACCGAGTCGCGCTTATTTACGTTATTCGAGCTACTCAAGCAGATGAGCGAAGGTAGCGAGACAAATCCCCAAGCGCGCATTGAGGAGTTGCATAAGCGCCGAGATGATATTGATGCCGAAATCGCCCGCATAGTCGGCGGTGATATTCCGCTGCTGGATGACACAGCTCTGAAAGATCGCTTTCAACAATTTATGGCGCTAGCTCGCGAACTGCTCACCGATTTTCGTGAAGTGGAGCACAATTTTCGTGGACTGGATCGGCGCGCACGGGATTCCAATAGCGACTATTTTTGACCTGCGATTGATAAAGTCGGGATCGGTGAGTGATGAGGAAAACGTCTGACTACCACGGAAAAGATTGATATTAATAAGACTGGTCTATATGCTAGTCTTATCAAGGAAAATCTTATATGAAAATTGAAGTTGGGTCATACGAAGCAAAAACAAAATTACCGGAACTGCTGCGCGGTGTGCAGTCTGGCAATTGCTATACCATTACATTGCGCGGTGAACCCGTAGCAGACTTGGTGCCTGCCGAAAGCAGCAAAGATATGGACTCGATTGCTGCGGTTGATCAGATGCACCAATTTATGTTGAGTGCGACACCGATCTGCGGTGTTGATGTTAAAGCCATGGTTGAAGATGGTCGCGCATGAGTTTTGTCCTCGATAATTCGGTGGCTATGTGCTGGCTTCTCAATGATGGCCGCCCAGGAGATGTCGCTTATTCGCTGAAAGTTTTGGAGTGCCTTAAAACAACTCATGCAGTCGTACCTTCGCTATGTTCACTAGAGGCAGCCAATGTTTTGCTAAGATTGAAAGCAAAGGCTTGATGCAAGAAGCAAGAACGCAAACGTTTGTAGCCACCTTGCTGCGTCTAAATATTGTGGTTGATAAAGCGACCGCCGCTCCAACGCCGGGTGAGACGTTAAATTTGGCACGGCGTTATAAATTGTCAGCTTATGATGCGGCCTATCTCGAACTCGCACTCCGTGATGGACTTCCATTAGCAAGATTGGATGGTGATTTAATGAAAGCGGCAAATAAAGCGGGCGTACCACACTTTGAAAATTAGTTGTTAATGTGATGGATGTCGATGACGTTATTAACATCACCATCACAGTTAACAAAATCCCGCAAAAAGAGTATTTGAGCGAAGGTGCCTATCCTGTCTTTGACCAAGGGCAGGATTGCATCGGCGGATATTTCGATAAGTAAGAAAAGCATGTCGATTGTGAAATGCCTGTTGTCGTTTTTGGCGATCATACACGAGTCATAAAATTCGTAAATCAACCTTTTGCACCGGGTACGGATGGCATAAAAGTTTTACGGCCGCAGTTTTTTTCAATCCCGGGTTACTCGAATGCTTCCTCGCCCTTCCGCAAATAAATAACTCCGCATCATCGTCAGTTGAGGGGCTGTTTTCTGAGCCGGGCAAGGGTATCGAAAACATGAAACTGCCCGTGCGCAGCTCAAGGTGTATTGCCAGCTCTGATGAAACACGCCTTCGAGGTCATGCATTTTAGTTCGTTGGATTTGTAAGGCATAACTGGAAGTGATAAAAAGCACGACCAACAACTGATGCTTCTTTCAGGGTGATCAAGTCGCTCTGATTGGTAGTAATTTCAGCACAAGATCCGCATATAAATGTGATACCCGGGCATAAGTCATTACAACATGATGTGTGATTTGATGCTATCTGGCGGTATTCCACCTGTGTACCTGCTGGTGTTGCTTCCTTGATTTGTCCCATGTCGTCAGATTTGATTGTCAGAGGTAGAGCACATCTGCTGCATCGGGATTTTATTACCACCTCAGTTCCAGTTAATAATGGGATCGCGAGTGCGTCTATTGCGCTCATCGCATAGATTTGCTGTTCGCGGTATTTGGCACTGATGTCTGTTTTGGCAGCGCTGAAGGGATAACATCCAAGGCCGGAATTGGTCATGACTACTGCATCCAGCGTTAAAAGTGTTTTAAGTTCTTCTGGAGGGAAGGTATCTGGAAGAGGGGCGACACCGTCCTGAATCCATGAATTCAATACAGATGTGTATGTATTGGTTGTTGTCGCTTCTATGGATTCAATCCTGTCTTGCAAAGGAAATTCTCTTCTTAATCTCTTTACGTCATTGATAATGTTGTTTCTGATTTTCATGGGACCTCCATTCGGGCTTGAATTATGATTTGAAACAAGATGCTATGCGGGCCATTTTCTGCGGTATGTCAGCAGAAATAATCCGGTTATAAAAAGAAATATTGTCTTGGGTTCTGGAACATTTAAAGATGGTTGGATAATAGTGAGAATGCCTCCAGAAAGCCCATTGCTGTTTGATATTCCGCTACCTGACGTCAGCGCTATGCTTCCACCGGATATCCGGTGTAGAACAGCAGTGGAATCCGGTGATTGAAGAATCGAAATAGCACTTCCAGTTGAAGTGTCAAAATTACGCCAAAGGGAAACAGAGCCCCCTGCAGGTGGGCGTATGGGAAATTGGCCTGTTAGTGAATCAATATTCCCTGGATTGATGTACAAGCTGAGAGAACCTGTATTAATCTGGGAACTTGGTCCTAATACAATGCTATTGCCTGCTGAGATAGTCAAAAGGCTATCGCTGGCATCAATAACGCCATTCAGCATAAAATTATTTTGAGCGAGAAATTGCGCAGTTGAACCCGATGTGCCTGATAACACTTTGACTGTTTTGCCGGTATCAATTTGTACGTCACTGAATTGTGGGAAATTTGGCCCTGTCAGATCCAGAATTGTATTTGTGGCTGGATGAAAAATACCCGCTGAACCATTTGAAATGATAGTGGCCTCTGCTTGCAAGCTGATAAGACCAGCCAGTGTCAGGGTAGCTAAAAAAATCCTTCTGTACTGTTTAAAGTTTCTCATTTTCAACCTGGCGTGTTTATACGTAACCTGTGTTTTCAGGTCAGATAGTTTTTTTGTATGAGCACACAAATTATCATGCTGACATTACAAATGATGGTGTGATGCGTTCTGATTTTGTAGTTATATCGGACTATGTGAATTGTGGTTATTTTGCTGATGCTGTTTTGTATTTGTAAATTGTAACTATATTGTTTTATTTGTATAAATTTAGTTTCTTTCTGCTTCGACTCCTTGTTTTTCCCTGCTGTTCTTTCGATTTTAATATTACTGAAACAAGTAATCGGTATCTTGTCAGAAATTCAATGAATTGCTGCGACTCATGCATTTAAGCAGTGGCTTGTGTAAAGAGTAAATTCAAGAAATATGCATCGTGATGGAATGCCGGATTTCCCGGAGAATTTTTTCAGAAGGAACGGGTTGGTTGTAATGACAATAATAAACAAGATCAATCTGGAAAAAGGTTTTACGCTGCTTGAATTGTTAGTGGTGATGGTCATTATTGGTTTGCTGGCTGGTTATGTCGGGCCTAAGTATTTTTCCCAGATTGGCAAGTCAGAAGTGAAAGCGGCTCGGGCACAATTAGATTCTCTGGGTAAATCTCTCGATCAATACCGACTGGATACAGGGCACTATCCTTCAAATGAACAAGGCCTGGCTGCGCTAGATGCTCGTCCTGCAAATGAGCCAAAGTGGGAAGGTCCTTATTTACGAAAAAGCGTACCTGTGGATCCTTGGGGTAAACCTTATGTTTACAAACAGCCAGGTGAACACAGTGAGTATGATCTTTTGTCTTACGGCAAAGATGGGCAGCCTGGTGGTAATGCGGAATCTGCTGACATTACCAACTGGTAGCCTCCATGCAATTTGAAATCAAAGCGCTACGCGAAGGAAATAGTGTTGTTCAGCTGACACTGGACGCCACTGATGAGCGTGAAGCATTGCAACAGGTCATGACTCAAGGATATACCGTCCTCGCTATCAAATCCAGAAACAATATTGCAGGCTTGTTTGGCAATCGTCATACACACTTCCCCTTGGTATTGTTCAGTCAGGAATTACTGGCATTGCTTGACGCTGGCTTGAATCTGGTGGAGGCCGTTGAGACGTTAGCAGAAAAAGAGCAGCGTCCAGAAACACGGAAAGTGCTCGACAGGCTAATTGCTTCTTTATACGAAGGTCAGACATTCTCCGCTGCGTTACTTCGATTTCCCGAAGCATTTCCTGCATTGTATGTTTCTACGGTTAAAGCAAGTGAAAAAACCGGTGGTTTAAGTGAAGCCATTACGCGGTATGTTGCTTATCAGGCGCAACTGGATGTTGTACGAAAAAAACTTGTCAGTGCATCAATTTACCCTGTGGTATTGATTGTTGTTGGTGGGTTGGTGACGCTATTCTTGATGGTATATGTCGTGCCTAAATTTAGCCATATTTACGAAGACATGGGGGGTGATTTGCCTTTTATGTCACGGATGCTGATCGAATGGGGGAAGCTGCTTGAAGCGCATGGTGGCGCCATGCTGGTTGGTGTGGCGGGGCTGCTTGCCATTATTGTCTTTGTCTTGACGCGCATGGAAACCAAACGATGGATTGGTGAAAAATTATGGCTGGTACCGGTGATTGGAGAGCACATGAAAATCTATCAATTGGCACGATTCTATCGCACAGTAGGAATGCTTTTACGCGGAGGAATACCCGTTGTAACCGCTTTGGATATGGTGTCTGGCTTGCTGGCACCTGCTTTGAGGAACAGCTTGAACGGTGCGATTCAGGGTGTAAGTGAAGGGCGACCGCTTTCTGTGGCAATGGAAGAATACGCTCTGACCACTCCGGTTTCTTCGCGCATGTTAAGGGTTGGTGAACGAACTGGAAACATGGGCGATATGCTGGAACGTATTGCCGCATTTTACGATGAAGAAATGGCGCGTTGGGTTGACTGGTTTACCAAGTTGTTTGAGCCCCTGTTGATGGCGGTTATCGGGCTGATAATAGGCTTGATTGTTGTTTTGATGTACATGCCGATATTTGAATTGGCAGGTAGCATTCAATGAATATGATCCATGCCGCAGATGTATCAATCCCGGAAATTTCGTCAGTCATGCTGCATGAGGCACGTGACGAAGCAGTGCGAAGCAAGCGCCTCATATACGAGGTGCTGGAAGAAAAGCTGGCTTTGCCTCCACACGAGTTTGTTGAGGTTCTGGGGCGCACTTTGCTTTATCCGGTTGCCAGTATGCATGATCTGCATCAATGGGAAGCTGCATTTGATGTCTTGCCATTTTCATCCGCTTCAAGCAAGGAATGTCTCGCTTTTCGCTCTCTCGATGGCCAGTTGCGTATTATTTTTGCGGACCCTTTTGCACAGGATGTACAAAGCTGGGTAGAAGCGTTCATCACCCAGCCCTTCATATGGCAACTGGCCCAGCGTGATGATGTGGCAGCGTATTTGTCACGGCACGAAGAGTCCATGCGAGCCATGGAAAATGTGCCCATTGCAGATCGTAATGAGTCAAATGTTACAGCAGGGGTGGAAGATCTTTCGCTTAAATCCATTAGCGAAGATACTAGTCCGGTTGTGAAATTGGTGCATTCCACGCTTTACGATGCACTTAAACTCACTGCCAGTGATATTCATCTTGAAACAACGCCGACTGGTTTGACTATTAAATACCGAATTGATGGCGTGTTGTCTTCAGTGGGTTCCGCTCAAGGCCTGGAGCAGGCTGACCAGGTTATATCACGTATCAAAGTCATGTCTGAGCTGGATATTGCAGAACGCCGGGTACCCCAGGATGGTCGATTCAAAGTTTCTATGCGCGGACGTGAAATCGATTTTCGGGTTTCGATTATGCCAAGCATCTTTGGTGAAGATGCGGTGTTGCGTGTTCTCGATAAACAGACCCTTGCCGATCAGGTAAAAGGGTTGCGTCTTGATTATCTTGGGCTGGATGAATTTACTATCGGTCAAATGCGCAGATTGTATAGCGAACCCTACGGCATGGTGCTGGTTACCGGCCCGACAGGAAGTGGAAAAACGACAACTTTGTATGCTGCCATTTCTGAAATCAACAATGGTCTGGATAAAATTATCACCATTGAAGACCCTGTGGAATATCAGCTTGCAGGCGTGTTGCAGATTCCTGTCAATGAAAAAAAGGGGCTGACCTTTGCCCGGGGGTTGCGATCAATTCTGCGACATGACCCGGACAAAATCATGGTGGGGGAGATTCGTGATTCTGAAACTGCCCAAATTGCCGTTCAGGCTGCGCTCACCGGTCACTTGGTATTCACTACAGTTCATGCCAATAGTTCCCTTGATGTCATTGGTCGATTTCTTCATATGGAAGTAGACCCTTACAACTTCGTGGCCGCCATGAACGGCATTCTGGCGCAACGTTTGATACGCGTGAATTGTCCTCATTGTATGGAGCCGGTTGAACCTGATGCTCAATTAATTGCTGATTCCGGTATTTCACCAGAATCCGCTGCACACTACACCTTCAAAGGTGGGTTGGGCTGCGGACAATGTCGCGGCTCTGGATTCAAAGGGCGAAAAGCCATTGCTGAATTGCTCAATTTGAATGATGAAATCCGTGAATTGATTGTTGCACGGGAACCAATACGGCGAATTAAAGAAGCAGCGCGCCGCAACGGCACGCGCTTCTTGCGTGAAGCAGCGCTGGAATTAGTGGCCAACGGAGAAACTACATTACAGGAAGCCAACCGTGTTACCTTCGTTTCGTGATCAGTTGCAAATCGGTATTGAACCCGGCCAAATTACGCTTGCCAGAATTGGTAAAGGGATGCGGCGACGTGTACTTGAAAAATACATCGAAGTCTATGACTCACATGAAACAGAGCCATGGATCGCTGCATTTGCCGCTTTAAAAAAACTGCTCGCAAAGCAGCGTAGGGCAGAAGCCAGAATTGTGCTGTCTAATCAGTTTGTGCGCTATGTGGTCGTTCCCTGGAACGACGCAGTCAGCAATGAAGACGAAATTTCTGCACTAGCGCTCCACCGCTTTAATCAAGTGTATGGTGATCAGGCAAATAACCGGGAAGTGCGTGTGAGTCAGTCAGCATTTGGTGCGCCTATGCTGGCATGCAGTATGGAGCGGGGTTTGCTGGCAGGGCTTAGAATTGCCTGTCAGGAGAACGGTGTACGCCTGACTGTGATACAACCCGTGCTGATGTCGGTATTTAATCGCTGGTGTGATCAGGTGAAAGAAGAAAGTAGCTGGTTTTGCATTATCGAACCAGGAAAGCTACTGATAGCTTTGTACTTTCAGGGGGGGTGGCATGCCATCCAGAACAGGCATCTGGCTGGCAGTACTGTAGATGATTTGATTGCAGTACTGGATCGCGAAAGATTGCTTGCCGATGTTGCTGATACCCCCCAGCGCGTTTTCCTGTTTTCATCAATGCATTCCAGTTACCCATCCCAGTTTGGTAATTGGTCAATAACTACAATGAAACCTTCTGCAATAGAGGGTTTTTCACCCGATTCAGACCCCCCGTTTTGTTTAGCTTTAAGTGGAAATAAATAATGCGGAAGCTGGATCTCAATTTTCAACCCAAGAGTCGTGTGCCGGGCATGCTAGGCATGTTGTTTTTGATTATTGCAGTTCTGACTGGCGGTAGTCTTTATGCAGATTATTTAGAAGCTAAAGCATTGTCTGAACGGACGCAGGCTAGTCTGGTTCGCCTGGAACGATTAACTGGGCGAACAGCTGAGCCCCACAATAACCGCAAATTATCTGAGCAAGACAGTTCTGAATTTAAGCAAGCTGCTGATGTTATCGATCAGTTGGCGTTACCCTGGGGGCGGTTGTTTGGTGCTGTTGAAGATGCGGGTGAACAGGATGTGTCACTTTTGTCGCTTCAACCGGATCGCAAAAAGGGGACGCTATCGATCGGGGCTGAGGCAAAAAATGTCAAAGCTATGCTTGCGTATATGCGCCGCTTGATTCAGGAAAAACCCTTGCAAGAAGTGGCTCTTCTCTCCCATAACATTCAGGAGCAGGATGCAGAAAAACCAGTCAGATTTACATTGAGCGCTAAATGGATCGCAGAATAATATTGAAATTAAGATGGTACGCACAGTCCGGCATGAGATGGTTGGGCTGGTCAGGTATGGTTGGGCTGGGGGGGCTTGCTTTATGTCTTATGTTTTATTTTTTCACTCTGCAGCCAGAAAAAGTAAAGCTTGGTGAAATGCAGGCGCAGATCACGCTTCTGAACAAGCAGTTTAGCCAAAAAAAAGTTGCTCAGGTACAAGTGAAAGGTCCTGAAGATCAGCTTTCAGATTTTTACAGGTTTTTTCCCTCCACTCAAATAGCACCGGATTTGCTCGAAAAACTGTTTGACGCAGCTGCTTCTACTGGCATAGCGCTGCAACAAGGGCAATACCGCATGATTGCTGCCAAGGGTGATAAGCTCGGTCGCTACCAGATAACCTTGCCAGCTAAAGGCACCTACCCGCAATTACGCAAGTTTATCGCTCAGCTTTTGACTGATTTGCCGACAATTGCTTTGGATAGTATTCATTTGCAAAGGCAAAAAGTAGGTGACCCGCAACTGGACGCCCAAATCAAATTGACTCTTTTTATGGGAGCAGTGTGATGAAAATGGGTAGCAGGCAGCGTTGGGTCATATTGGCTTTGTTAATGGGGCTTACTTTGGCTGCTGTTGTTTGGGTTGGGCAAGATGAGGATCAGCCTGTTGCAGTTCAGCCAAAAAAGAATCATGTGGCCACAAAGGCACATGGTGTAAGGATGGCGGCTGTGAAGAAAGACGAAGGGTCGAGCAATATTTTAAATATGGAAAAGTTGCAGCGAACCCCGATGGCAGAAAGTGATAATGAATTATTTGCTGCTAAATCCTGGTATGTGCCTCCTCCTCCACCGCCAACTAAACCGATATCTCCCCCTCCTCCGACAGCACCACCATTGCCATTTGTATATATGGGCAAATTGATCGAGGACGGTCAGCAGGTTGTGTTTTTGTCCAAGCAGGAACGAAATTACGTAGTGAAACGAGGTGACACGCTGGATAACACTTACCGTGTAGATGAAATTAACGGACGTGTCATGAACCTGACTTACTTGCCCATGAATATTAAACAGACACTCATGATTGGTGGAGAAACATAATTGAAACGGTATAAAAATTATTGGGTAACAGCGGTTATTGTGATGCTCATTTCAGGATGCGCATCAGACAAGGCGCTCCGTGAAGGTAACCTGTTGCTGTCGGAAGGCAAGTATGAGGAAGGTATGTCCAGGCTGCAAGCCGCTGCCAAGGATGATCCAAACAATGCTGAACTTCGAGCCCATCTGTTTCGTAGCCGCGATCAAATCATCAATCGATTACTGATAGAAGCGGACTCTCTGCGCGAAAAAGGAAAACTGGAGGAAGCCGAGGCTGTTTATCATCGCGTGCAGGGGCTGGATGAAAATCATCCTCGCGTTCAGGAAGGGCTCAACGCAATCCAGGCACAACGTCGCCAAAGATTGATTGTGGCAGACGCTGAAACGCTTTTCAACAATGGGAATGTAGAGGCGGCACAGGAAATGTTGCGCCCTGTATTCCAGGAAAATAAATCACTGGACGTGGCCATTTCACTCCAACAGCGAATCAATGATAAAAACAAGCAGGACACCAGCGTAATGCCTGCACTTAAGTCGCGTTACAAGAAACCGGTATCCCTGGAATTTCGTGATGCCAACTTGCGTTCTGTATTTGAGGTGCTGTCGCGCACTGCCGGAATCAATTTCATTTTCGACAAGGATGTGCGTCCTGATCTCAAAACGACACTTTTTGTGAAGGATAGCTCAATCGAGGATGTCATCAACTTGCTGGTAGTTACCAATCAGCTTGATAAACGCATTCTGAACGAGAATACCGTTCTGATTTACCCAAATACGCCAGCCAAAACAAAAGATTATCAGGAGCTTGTTTTAAAAAGTTTTTATCTGGGAAATGCTGATGTAAAGCAAACACTGAATATGATCAAGACATTACTCAAAACTCGCGATGTTTTTATCGATGAAAAGTTGAATCTGCTGATGATGCGGGATACACCAGAAGTCATTCGTTTAGCTGAAAAATTGATTGCAGCGCAAGATAAGGCCGAGCCTGAAGTGATGCTGGATGTTGAAGTGCTGGAAGTAAAACGCTCCAAGCTGACTGAATTGGGTATTCAGTATCCTAATCAGTTTACTGCACTGAATTTAACCAATAGCAACACTGTCACGACTTCTGCGGGAGCTGTAGTTGCGACAACGCCAAGTGTCGTAGCCAGCCAGTTTACTGTAGACAGTTTAAGGAGTCTTAATGGTAGCAAAATTGGTATTCCCAGTCCGGTACTTAATCTCAGGAAGGAGGACAGCGATACGAATTTGTTAGCCAATCCCCGAATTCGGGTTAAAAATCGGGAAAAAGCCAAGATTCATATTGGTGACAAAGTTCCGGTGATTACTACGACCAGCACAGCCAATGTGGGCATTTCTGAATCAGTTAGTTATCTGGATGTAGGTCTCAAGCTGGATGTTGAGCCGAATGTTTTTCTGGATAACGAAGTGGGCATTAAAGTCGGATTGGAAGTCAGCAATATTGTCCGTGAAATTAAAAGCAGTACTGGCACGCTTACTTATCAGGTTGGCACCCGTAATGCGGTAACTGCATTGCGGCTAAAGGATGGAGAAACCCAGGTGCTGGCGGGTTTGATCAACGATGAAGACCGTGCAAGTGCAAGCAAGCTACCCGGATTGGGCGACCTTCCATTATTTGGGCACTTGTTCTCCAGTCATCGTGATGAGCATTCCAAAACCGAAATCATTCTGCTGATAACGCCGCATGTAATACGTAATCTGGTACGGCCCGAATTTGCTATTACGGAATTTACATCAGGAACAGAATCATCGATTGGTTCAGCACCGCTCAATTTAAGTTCTGCTGCAAAAGCATCGGTACCTATGGGTGTAATTGCAGGTGTTTCTGGAGTTCAGCAAACTGCGCTATCGCAAGTGCCGCAAAGCACCCCATCACCTGCAAACGATCAGGAGCAAAACGGGACACCTGTTCAACTTAATTTGAATACGCCAACCCAGGCATCAACAGGTAAAAACTTTACCGTAAATGTGAATGCATCAGGTTTAAATGGTGTAAAACAGGTGGCGTTTGAAATTAACTATGATCCGGCAAAACTGGAAGTGGTTGATTCTCAGGCAGGGTTGCTGATGAAAATGGGGAGTGGGCAAACAGATTTTCAGCACACTGGTGAAGGTACAGGGCATTTGCAAATTAGTATTAGTCGTAATACCCCGGCCAGTGGAAGCGGCAATTTAGCCACAGTGACATTCAGGCCATTGGCTGGAAAGCCTGGTGCTACACAGATTGGTATTGTTAATCCGACGGCATCAGACATCTCGGGAAGCAGTTTGCCAAGTAATGTGCCTGCGGCAAGAAGTGTGACGATTGTGCCTTAAGCATATGAGGCTTGCTTATCGAAAAGGATTCACGCTGATTGAGCTGATTATCACAGTGGCGATTGTGGCATTGCTGGCAACTGTTGCAATGCCGCTGACTTCACTGACCCTGCAACGGACCAAAGAGCAAGAGTTACATTACGCTCTCCAGCAAATTCGCGACGCGATTGATTCATATCGCAAAGCAGTGGAAGAGAAGCATATCAAGGCGGCATCAGATGAATCCGGATACCCTAAATCGCTGGATATTCTGGTAGAAGGGGCCGAAGACGAATTGAGCCCGATAAAATCCAAAATATATTTTCTGAGGCGGATTCCTCGTGACCCTTTTTCATCTGATAGTAAAGCCACTGCTGAAGCAACCTGGGGGAAACGGAGTTATAAAAGCAGCGCAGAGGATCCGCAGGATGGGGAGGACGTATTCGATATTTATTCACTTGCGGCTGGTAAAGGGTTGAACGGCATCCCTTACAAGGAGTGGTAAATGCGGCTGTTCAGTAAAAATAATGGATTTACACTGATCGAACTTTTGGTTGTCATGGCGATCATTGCAACCTTGTTAAGCATTGCTGTACCACGCTATTTTCATAGTCTTGAAAAATCCAAAGAGGCTGTGCTGAAAGAAGATCTGAATATCATGCGTGATGCCATTGATAAATTTTACGGCGATAACGGAAAATATCCCGACGCGCTGGATGATCTGGTCAGCAAGAAATACCTGCGTGCCATTCCACCCGATCCAATAACCGATAGTGCAACAAGCTGGGTTGTTACACCACCAGAAGATGCACTGAGCGGCAGTGTTTATGATATTCACAGTGGCGCAACGGGGAATGGTCGCGATGGTCAGCCCTATATTGCGTGGTAACGAATGAAGCGCTTTTCAACATCATCATCGCAGACCGGCTTTACTTATTTGGGGCTGCTTTTTCTCATCATGATCATGGGCATTGTAGCTGCTACGGCAGGAAACGTCTGGCATTTAGCCCAGAAACGAGAAAAAGAGCAGGAATTGATTTTTGTTGGTAATCAATTTCGACAGGCAATTGGTTTGTATTTTGAAAAAACGCCGGGTTCAGCCAGTTCAAAAAAACAATACCCCAAAACACTGGAATCGCTGCTGCAGGATAATCGCACTGTATTCACGCAAAGGTATCTCAGGAAAATATATTGGGATCCATTCACTAAAAGTAAAGAGTGGGGGCTGGTTGAAAGTCCCGATGGCGGCATTATGGGCGTATACAGTCTGTCGGAAGCTGTCCCGTTAAAACAGAAGAATTTTAAGGCGGCGGATCAGGATCTGGAAGGGAAAAGCAAATATACGGAATGGAAGTTTATCTACGTGCCCAAGCAACCCGTTAATGCCGCTGACGCTATAAACAATAGTAGTCAGCAAGCTAATCCAATAACTGGAAAACCCGTTATCACTGGCAATCAGAATAAATTGGCTATCCCTCAGGGGGGTAAATAATAACAATTAAGTAAAAAACACATTGACATTGCTCTTTAATGGAGGCTTGTTGCCTGATATTTTTGTTTCATATTAACGTCATAAATTTAGTTCATTATGACGCATTCCTAAAAATAAAAGAATGAAGTGGGGGAGTATGCCTAAAGCGCCTGAGCTAAATGCAGAAGAGCGAGAGCGGCTGTTTCGCATAATCGAAGCAACGTTAAAAATCCGCAAGCGACATCATTTTTATTCATTGGTGCAAATGGAATTGCAGGGACTATTGCCCCATGAAATTCTCATATGCGGGCTAAGTGACATAGATGGCAGGGGGCTCGGCATGCATTCTTTTTCTTCTGTTCAAGATTTTACTGCGGAGCATTTTGATCGCGTCACGCATCCAGAAGAGGGCGTTATTTCTCATATCATTAGTCTATGGCAAAAATCAGGACATCCCTGCTTGTTTGAACAAAGGCGCGAAGCCTCTTTTCCTGTTGATCGAAGGCTCCTGGGTAAAGACAGTATTTTGCAGGATTCAGGCTTAAAAAATATTGCAGCGCATGGCGTCACCCACACCAATGGTGCAGTTCTCGGGTTCTTCAGTTTTTCCCGTGTGTCTGAACCGCTTGGCATGCGACACCACTACCTGCTTGAAATACTGGTTCCTCATTTATATACCGCGCTGATACGTGTACTCAGCAAAGAAACTACCAGCGTTAAAAAAATCCCAATGGGAAAAGCAAATTTGACCGCGCGTGAAAAAGAAGTGCTCAAGCACCTCAATGAAGGGCTTTCCAATAGCGCGATTGCAGAAAGGCTGCTGGTTAGCCCCCTGACCGTTAAAAACCACGTGCAAAAAATCCTCTACAAACTGCAAGCCAATAATCGGGCACACGCAATTACGCTGGCAATGCGGTGCGGGTTACTTCAATAGACACTGTCTCAGATTTGCAATCAGTCAACGGCTTCATTTTCATTATTTATCCTGATTAGCAAAAAAATTCTCAGCAACATGGATAGTTTTCACCAGGTTTGGCATTGCAGCAAATCTGGAAAACCTATCTTTGACCGCAGAGGCGCAGAGGCGCAGAGAAATGCAATGTTTTCTGAGCCTAAGTAGCGTTGCCCTGTATCAAAACATCACAAATTAAATATTATAGGCACATCAACTCTGCGCCTCCGCGCCTCTGCGGTAAATGTAAACATTGCTTAAATCATTTGGAAAACACCAACGTGTCGTTAATGATGCACTACAAACATATACACCGGTTAATAGGCTGAAAATGCTTGATAAGCAGGTTATTTTTTTCAAGTAGCCTGAAATTGTTGCGCTGAATTTTTTCGGTTCAACAAAAAATATCAGATATTGAGAATCAGGCGCAATACGTAAATTGATCCTATCCCACTATTTTTAAAAGTATTTAGCGTAAATCGTATAGTCCAATCGGTCTATAAAAATAGTTAAAAATTCTGCACGAACTGTAATAGTCGTTCTGTAAATTGTTGATCACCGAAACAAGAAACAGCGTGTATCGGAAAAAGTTAAAGCCACCCCTGTCGTGAGGCAGGTTCGGAAAGCTTCGGGTCTCAAGCAATTAAGAGATAGCCGGGTTGCCTTATGGAAAGAGGCAATCCGGCTTTTTTATTTCCGGTTGTTCAGGTGGCATGAAAGCACCCAGTTCTTTCCCTGACGAGGTGTTTTCTTTTTAACTTAAATTTTTTAAAAGGTCTCCAAAATGAAATTGAAATTAATTGCAGCAGCAGCCATGTTCGCAGTCGCAGGTCAGGCATCAGCTTCTATCGCCAATGGTACCGCTGGTAACGGTGAACTGTTCTTGTCCGTGTTTGATTCAGTAGCGCAAACATCATATGTTCGTGATCTGGGTATCGATATGAGTACTTTCAGCAGCAACGGATCTACTGCTGGTTATTCAGTGTCTTTCGCTGGTGATGCGCTGCTGGCTTCCGCTTTCGGTTCTTTCGCTTCTAATAACAACTTGGTTTGGAACGTGGCTGCACTCGATACTACTGGGGGTACTAATGTGGGTGGTCAGCACTATCTGTCTACCACTAATGCTTCGCAGACTACAGTTCAAAACACGTCCAATGGCAAGCTGACTAACGGTTTTATCGCGGTTAATAATTACGTAAATGCTATTAATGGTGTCGATTCTGACAGCGCAATCAATAATTCCAAAGCTTTTGCTTCTGCCGACGGCGTTGCCTATTTTGACGCTGGTTTCAAGAAAAACTGGCTCGGCAACGCTAGCTTTGATAGCACAGCTGCGGTAGGTCAATCACTCAACTTTTTCTCCCT
>JAYVLG010000171.1:0-25502 GCA_043759595.1 Sulfurirhabdus sp.
GGTCTTGCGTTTCAATGCACCTTTAATAGTAAAGGCGACAGTACCTTCAACCTTGGCAAACAAGGTGTGATCTTTGCCCATGCCTACGTTTTCACCAGCATGCATCGCGGTGCCACGTTGACGAACAATGATACTTCCAGCGGAGATTAACTCGCCGCCATAACGCTTAACACCAAGGCGTTTTGCGTGGGAGTCGCGGCCGTTACGTGAACTACCGCCTGCTTTTTTATGTGCCATGACTAATGCTCCTTACTTTACTTTGCAGCGAAATCGCCGATCTGGATTTCGGTATAGTTCTGACGATGTCCCTGATGCTTCTGATAATGCTTACGACGACGCATTTTGAAGATCTTGATCTTTTCGCCACGGCCATGTGAAACAATTGTGGCCTTGATTGTTGCGCCTTCTACTAAAGGCGCACCTACATTTACCGTTTCACCATCAGCTATCATCAACACTTGATCAAGTACGATTTCGCTTCCGATGTCTGCAGGTATCTGTTCTACTTTTAATTTTTCGCCGGGAACAACGCGGTACTGCTTGCCGCCGGTTTTTATGACCGCATACATAGTGAAAACTCCAATACTAAAAAGCAACTACGAGAAACGCGAGATTATACATAAAATCAAAACATTCGTCAAAGTAATTACACTCGTGGATAATAGTAGCATTAATGGGCTTTTATGTAACAAGACTTGACATGTAATTGCTGTCATTCTTACTATTCTTCTTTTTTTGCGTGGTCGTATTTGTGTCAATCGACGTTATACAAAAATATATAGAACAAGATATGCGCGCGGTTGATGAAGTGATCCGCAAGCGTCTTTATTCTGATGTGGTACTAATTCGCCAGGTAAGCGAGTACATTATCAACAGCGGGGGCAAGCGTTTGCGGCCTGCATTGGTTCTTTTGTCCGCTGGCGCCTTTGCTTATGAGGGGAGCGACCATCATGAGCTGGCTGCAGTGGTTGAATTTATTCATACTGCTACCTTGCTACATGATGATGTGGTGGATGAATCTTCATTAAGAAGAGGGCATGCGACGGCAAATGCGCTCTTTGGAAACGCTGCAAGTGTGCTGGTGGGTGATTTTTTATATTCCCGGGCCTTCCAGATGATGGTAGGTGTCAAGAGCATGCGCGTGATGGAAGTGCTGTCAGACGCGACGAATATCATTGCCGAAGGTGAAGTGCTGCAATTATTGAATTGTCACGATGCGGACATTGATGAAGCACGTTATTTGCAGGTAATTCGATATAAAACGGCTAAATTGTTTGAAGCAGCTACCCGTCTGGGCGCTATTCTTGCAAAGGCTTCTGAAAAAGATGAAGCGGGTGTGGCTGAATATGGTATGCGTCTGGGTACAGCCTTTCAATTGATCGATGATGTGCTGGATTATTCGGGTGATAATGAAGAGACCGGCAAAAATGTGGGTGATGATCTGGCCGAAGGCAAGCCCACACTGCCTTTAATTTATGCTATGAAAAATGGAAACCCTCAGCAAGTGGCGATTATCCGGGCAGCGATTGAACATGGAGGCTTGCAAGATTTGCAGCAAGTGCTTCTGACCGTTCAGGCAACCGGTGCCCTGGACTATGCCCGCAATCAGGCACGGCAGGAAGCAGATGCAGCTTGCGCGGCCATCGCGCATTTACCTGATTCAGTTTATAAGGATTCCTTGCTGAAACTGGCTGATTTTGCAGTGACGCGAAAATTTTAAGCAGCTACCTGCCAGGCGTATTGTGGAATAACTCCCTCGTCTGGCAGTTTGCGTGGTTTTTAGACAGGTATTAGTAATCGAACCCACGTATTACCTTCTTTTTAAATCCCATGAAGAGAAGATTTTCTTTAGAAATCGAGCCTCGCCGATTTCTCCTTTGCTGTTAAACGCGCTTCCCTTTGCCTGATCATATTAGCTATCAAGGTGTTTGGATCAGATCATGACAAAATGTGAGTAACAAGTGATAATGTTGTGATGAAGCGATTCAAGTAAAAGCTTTTCATTAATTATTTCTGTTTTCAAACGATTATCATGTTGTTTGAAAAATGAAGGGTAATGCTGGCTGATTTGCAGGTGTGTAGGTTTGAAGTTATGACACATTCTAGATCGTTATTGTAATATTGGTCGTATTAAAAAGGGAGTGGTAGAAGTCTTGGGTAAACTATTATTGCTGGTAGTTATCGCTTTGGTTATCTATGGGTTGCTTAAAAGCTACAGCAGAAAAATCAATAATCCGCCTGCAACCAAAGTTGACGGCGCGGAAGACATGGTGAGATGCGCTCAGTGTGGCGTGCATCAGCCCAAGAGCGAGAGCATACTGAGCGAAGGCAAGTTTTATTGTAGCAACGAACATCGCAAACTGCATCAGAAATAGCTGTTACATGTCTGGCATTCTCGCAATTACAGCCATTTTGAGTCAGATCAAATTACAGAAATACAGGATTTCCTGTGACACATTTTTCCATCAGTCTGCAAGCGGTTAATTCGCTATGTGGCGGCCTTCATTGAATTTTAATATTCGGGAAAGCGATATGCCTGATCATTACTGGCGATCGCTGCACTACTACAATTTATACAGGCTGGTAATAAGCGGCGTTTTTTCTGTGTCGTTTGTGCTATTCGGCACAACCCTTTCCTTTGGTGAGGAATCCCCTTTATTGTTTTTTCTCACCAGTATCTTTTACGTAGCTATCTGCGTTGTTTCAATTATCACCATCAGTTTGCGTTGGCCCGGTTTTAAGTATCAGCTGGCCTTTCAGGTTGTCATTGATATTGTTCTGATCGTTGCGCTGATGCATGCGAGTGGTGGTGAAAAAAGCGGCCTGGGGTTGTTGCTGGTGGCTTCTCTTGCTGCCGGCAGCCTGATTAGTCGCGGGAAGATGGCGCTGTTTTTTGCGGCATTTGCAACGATCGTGGTGTTGCTTGAGCAACTCCACCGCGTCTTGTTCTTGAGTGATAGTTCAAGTGATTTCCTGCATAGCGGCTTGCTCAGTATCAGTTTTTTTGCTACCGCATGGCTGGCCAGGACATTGGCAAAATATGCGACTGCCAGCGAAAATCTTGCAAAGCAGCGCGGTATTGATTTGGCTAACCTGGCACAAGTTAATCAGTTGGTCATTCAGGATATGCAGGATGGGGTGCTGGTGGTAGATCAAAATGGCATCATCAGACAAAGTAATACGCAAGCAGAAAAAATGCTGGGGGTTGTGATTCATAAGCAGCGTGATCTGGATCTGGCAGATTATTCTCCCCCTTTGGCGGCCTATTTCAGGCATTGGTGTGAAGATCATGCGGCTGTTTTTGAACCATTGCGCGTTCAGGCAAATGGTAAGCAGATCAAGGTGCGTTTTGTCCCTCTGGGCGGAGAAAAAACCATCGGTGCGCTGATCTTCCTGGAGAATCTGAGCATCATGCAAGCACAAGCCCAGCAAATCAAACTGGCTGCATTGGGCAGGTTGACTGCGAACATCGCCCATGAAATCCGTAATCCTCTTTCAGCTATTGGCCATGCTACCCAGTTGCTGCAGGAAGAAGAGGGGATGGATAAAACCCAAAGCCGGATGTTGCAGATTATTCGGGATAATACTTTCCGTCTGGACAGAATGGTGCAGGATGTTTTACAGCTGAATCGCCGTGATCGGGCTGAGATTGAGCAAATTGCGACTGAAAGTTTTTTACGGAGCTTTGCAGAGGATTTTTGCCAGGTTGAGAAAATTCCGTCTACGGCTATTTCACTGGAAATTGATTCTGATCAGGCTGTTTGTTTTGACCGGTCACATTTGAATCAGGTACTGTGGAATCTTTGTCGTAATGCCTGGCGACATTGCCAGCAGCGCGAAGGGAGTATTCGTCTGTGTGTGACAGAGGCGCATATCGAAAATATTATTCAACTGGATGTGATAGATGATGGCGCAGGGGTTAGCGCTGACATGCAGCAGCAACTTTTCGAGCCTTTTTTTACGACTGAAAATCAGGGTACAGGTCTGGGGCTGTATATTGCCAAGGAAATTTGCGAAGCAAATGGCGCTGCGCTGGATTATATTGAAGTGGCACCGGGTGGGCAATTCAGGATTTGCTGTAAAGGAGGCACATGTTAAAGCATATGAAACAGTTTGAGGGAGGTCTGAAGTGACTGCGCCGACCGCATTAATCGTGGATGATGAAGCCGATATTCTGGAGCTTCTTGAATTAACCCTGCTTCGCATGGGGCTGGATGTAGAGCGTGCCATGACGGTGAAAGAGGCGCTGACGCGCCTGCAAACGAATAATTATCAGCTCTGTTTGACAGATATGCGCTTGCCAGACGGTGTAGGTCTGGAAGTGGTCAAGTATATCGGCAGTCATTGTCCGGATACGCCAGTAGCCGTGATTACAGCCTATGGTAGTACGGAAAATGCAGTTGAAGCGCTAAAGTTAGGTGCGTTTGATTATATCAGCAAGCCAGTATCGTTGGAGCAGCTTCGTGCAGTGGTGAAATCTGCTATTAGCTTGCCGGAAGCAAAATCTGCTAAACAGTCTAAAGAAGAGAGTACTTTACTGGGTAGTTCGGCTGCGATGCAGCATGTCAGGGCACTGATAGAAAAGCTGGCGCGAAGCCAGGCCCCGGTTTATATCACGGGAGAGTCTGGCAGTGGTAAAGAATTGGCTGCACGGTTGATCCATGAAAAAGGGGGGCGGCACGACAAGCCGTTTGTGCCCGTAAACTGCGGTGCTATCCCTGAAAATTTGATGGAAAGCGAGTTTTTCGGTTATAAAAAAGGAGCGTTCACCGGAGCGGATCAGGACCGCGATGGTTTCTTTCAGGCGGCAAATGGTGGTACGTTATTTCTGGATGAGGTCGCAGATTTGCCATTGGTGATGCAAGTGAAACTGTTGCGTGCTATCCAGGAAAAGAAAGTCCGAAAGGTTGGTTCTAATCAGGAAGATCCTGTCGATATACGGATTATCAGCGCAACGCACCAGAACTTGGGGGCTTGTGTGGAAAGCGGGAAATTCCGGCAGGATTTGTATTACCGGCTGAACGTGATTGAACTCAGAATGCCTTCATTGCGTGAAATGAGTGATGATGTGCCGTCTATTGCCAAAGCGATACTGGCTCGTCTGGCGAAGGAAATCGGAGTGGCTGCTTCCGAACTCATGCCGGAAGCAGTTTTGGCATTAAAAAAATATGATTTCCCCGGTAATGTGCGCGAACTGGAAAATATACTGGAACGTGCGCTCGCTTTATGTGGTGATTCCAAAATCAGCGAAGAAGATCTTTATCTCACGCCGCAAGCTGATATTACATCCATCGCGCCAGATCCCAATGGTAAATGGCCATTACCGGATTATCTTGATCGCGTAGAAAAAGAAGCCATCATGGAAGCACTTGAAAAAACGCGCTATAACAAAACAGCTGCGGCTAAACTGCTGGGTATTACCTTCCGGGCTTTGCGATATCGGCTTGACCGGTTGGGGATCGATTAGCTGGGGGCTGGGGAAAGCGTGGTGAGTGTAGTAACTGTTTTTTATAACCGCAGAGGCGCGAGGGCGTTGAGGTCTGAAACATCGCATTGCGATGCTTCAGAGTTTTTGTTGATCAGGACACTGTCTCTGCAATAACGATACGCTACGCTACGCTTTTCTCCGCGCCTCAGCGTCTCAGCGGTTAACTGCTTTGGATAAATGCGCGTCAATAACTTTTTAAACTGACGCTTAGCTTAATACGATCGCCAGATAAGTGACATACAACACCCCATTCACAATCAGGTACCAGACCTTTAATTGACCCCGCATCAGCATTAGTCTTAGCCAGAGTGCGGCAACAAGCGTAATCACTATACCAGCCAGTACCTCTTTTTGCGGCGCCCATGGCGTTAACATGATGCCAATTGCGGGCAGCAGCGTGCCCTGAAACACCATTGCACCTGTGATGTTGCCGAAAGCGAGGGTATCTTTCCGTTTGCGTATCCACAAAATACTGTTCACCTTTTCAGGCAATTCGGTGGCGATAGGAATAATCAGTAACGAAAGCAGCAATGCTGAGATGCCGAGCATTGGGGCTGCGTTTTCTACACCGTGGATAAATCCTTTTGCTCCGCCCACCAGAAGTGCCAACCCTAATGCAAGCTGAAACATGATCGCCAGCATGTTTTCAGGTAAACCCAAGCGGGCGAGAAACATCTTTTCATCTGCAGAGGTGGCATGCCCGTCATTGACCAGAGCAGAAGAGGCGCGCAGGGTGAGCATAATATAGATGAAGTAAATGAATATCATGGAAAAGGCCATCGTGGCACGAATTGCAGACGTTTCATGAGGAATGAACAGTGCTATAGCCGAAATGGAAAAGGCCAGAAGAAAAAAATTCAGATCACGTGTAAATCCGGTTTTTTCTGGTGTGAAATGGCCTTGAAGTCCCCGTTTTTTTACGACTGCCAGTACCAGCAGGAATAAAGAGAGTGTTGAAAGCATGAGGGGTGCCCCCAGAATCGCACCAACGCCAATTTCTTCATTCAGTTTGGCATTTTGTGTGCCAGCAAATATTGCCAGCAATGGCACCAGCGTTTCAGGCATCGCGGTGCCGACTGCGGCAAACAGGGAGCCAGTAACACCTTCAGAAATTTTTAGCTTCTCGCCGAGATGCTCGAGGGCGTTCGTAAATATTTCTGCTGCAATTAAAATGATGATCAGCATCAGAAATAATTCGGCAAAAATCATGGTGTAGCTTCCAGGAAAAATTGAAAATGCAATTATAACAGGAGTCAAATCAAGATAACTTCCTGAATAACTTGCTGTCCCGCTGTATTTTCCCTTAAAGTCTTTATTTTGTAAGCGGAACACTATGGGTTTATTGCATTTGTTTGGATTGGGAAAGCTTCCACAGGGATTGGCAGGAGCCACTTTGGTCATGGGAAATGCGCCAGTATTGTCCGCTGCAGGAGCTTTTCTGGAAGGATTGCAGGATAAGTTTGGCGATGTTGCACTGGGAGTGATCGGGTCAAAAGCGATTTCAGGGTCCTGGCCTCAAATGTCTGTACCTGAAGATTCGGCAAAAACGATTGCACTGCTCAAAAAAATTCAGCCGCAGCGATTAATTTGTCTGGGTCTGGGAGGGCGGTACGCTAATCTGGTGAGTGAAGTGAGCTGTCCAGTTTATTGGGTTAATGCTGCAGATTGGCAGGTGGCGCAAACGGACAGCATAGTCATAATGGTTGCGGACCCACTGCTGCATCAGACGATTCCTCATTCCGTATTAACCGGTGATCCGCTGGTGAATTTGTCTGAATTACCCCACATTGAAATGAATACCGCTTTATGTGAACGTTTCAAGGAGCAGCGTGAAGGAGATCGCTGGGTTGGTTTTTTTGCAGCAACAGGAGAAGATGAAGAAGAAGAAGAGGTCTATCCGATTTTCAATCGTCTGATCCGTCACAAAATGGGTTTGCTGGTTTTGGCTCCCCGTGATGAAGCCCGTTGTGAACCGGTTTACCGGGAATCCATTAAATACAAACTGCAGACAATTCGGCATAACCGGCTTTCCACTTCTTTTATACCGATTAAAACACGGGTCTACTTTGTGGAAGAGCCAGAGCCTCTGGCTGGCATGTATCCCTGCGTAGACTTTGTTGTAGCGGGTGGGTCCATACACCAGCATGCACACAATATCCCTGATATTATCACGCCGATATTGCATGGCAAACCGGTGATACTGGGGCCTGCTCATCGTGATGTCCCTCTGATAAAGGCCGCAGTAACTGCCAAGGTGGTACTTGCTGCAGAAAACAGTAATGAAATTTTCGAGCATGCCAAATATTTATTGGATAATCCTGCTGAAGGCGAACGCATTGCGACCCATGCCCGGTCCTGGCTTGAAGCCCAGGCAGGTGCGCTTGATCGGGTATTGGCCGGGATAGTGTAAATGTTGCAATTTCAGACCTTGATGGAGTTTAATTTTCACCAGACTCTTGAGCAAACAGAGGGGGTGAGTATTGTCATGTTCAGCGGGCCGGATTGTGGCACTTGCCGGCAGATTGAAAAAATATTGCCGGGAGTGGCAACAGGTATTGTAGCCCAGCTTTTCAAGGTGGATGCCCAGCAGTGCATGGGGCTGGTGCGCCAGTACGAAGTGTTTCATTTTCCGGCATTGTTCCTGTTTGTGAATGGTTACTTTCACGCAACGCTACATTCTGAAGTGACCCCGGTAAAAATGCAGGCCGCGATCGATGCTGCATTGGCGCGTCCGGCGGAGGAGGAACCTTGAAGATTGGGACCGATGGTATTCTGGAAGGTATTCGATATATTGCCTCACCCAATTGTGACCTCAGAGCGGGTGACGCCCCTATACATTTGCTGGTGATTCACAACATCAGCTTGCCACCCAATGAATATGGCGGGGAGGG
This sequence comes from Sulfurirhabdus sp., assembly GCA_043759595.1. Taxonomy (GTDB): domain Bacteria; phylum Pseudomonadota; class Gammaproteobacteria; order Burkholderiales; family SMCO01; genus Sulfurirhabdus. The sequence goes on from JAYVLG010000171.1 coordinate 8,380, forward strand.
CGTGACCGCGCTTTTTACCAATCTATTGGACCCGGATGCTCACCCTTACTATCAGACCATCAAGGATTTAAAAGTATCCACTCACTTTTTTATTCGACGTGATGGGGAAATCATCCAGTTTGTTCCTTGCAACATGCGCGCCTGGCATGCAGGGGTATCCAACTGGTGCGGTAAAGAACGCTGTAATGATTTTTCGATAGGTATCGAACTGGAAGGCAGTGATTTTGAGCCATTTACAGATCAGCAATATGAATCATTGTCATTGCTCACTCAAGCATTAAAGCACGCCTATCCCATCGATTCGATTGCCGGACACTCTGATATAGCGCCAGGCAGAAAAACCGATCCTGGACCCTGTTTTGATTGGGCACGGTACCGCGCGAGTCTGGAAAAATATCACATGAAAGAGGTAACCTCATCTAATGGGTAAAGCTGCAGAAATTATTGTCCAGCCAATTCAATCAGATGGCTACTCTGTGCTTTCGGAGATGGTTGGAGAGCTGTTGAACGAAATTATGGATAAAATTCATGTTAATGCATTCAATTTTAATCGGGCCGAAACTGAAGCCAGAGCAAAAGACCTGGTTTCCCGTGAAAAGTATTGGGTGTTGATGGCAAAAGAAGCTGCATCTGGCGCGTTTGTCGGTTTTGTTTCGGTTTATGAAAGCTATGCCCTTTATGCTGAGGGAGCCTATGGCACCATTCCTGAATTGTATGTCCGCCCGCAGTGGCGCTCCAAAAATATTGGGGAAGCCATGTTAAAGGAAGTGAAACAGTTTGCTGTCAGCAAAGCATGGAAAAGGATAGAAGTGACAACGCCGCCCTTGCCTGAGTTTGATCGGACATTAAAGTTTTACCGTTCTCATGGTTTTGAAATAGCCGGTGGGCGAAAGTTAAAGTGGGATATGGTTGTCTGAAAATCCTGTTTTTTGTTGGGCGCTGACGTGGCTTTTGATTGAATTGGAATACGGCCGACTGCATGATTAATTTAATGAATGGGCCGTTGGAGATAAGTCATTGTGGCTATTGAGTTTATAATGCTTGCCAAGAACCGGGAATTAAGGAATTATAGAGCAGATTTACTGCAGACAAAAGCTTCAGATATTGACCATTACTTACAATAGTGTTCAATGGATTTAGTCAATATCGGCTGATTTTGGTTGGAGATCATTAAAGTAAGGTAAGACCGGTCTCGAGCATGCTCTGATGTCAGAAAAAGTAATTAATCTATTGGTGGCAAGTTCTGCAGAAACTACGAGCATTATGGAGCAGGCGTTAAAAGACCATTATTATAAAATGGTTATTAAGCGCGTAGATAAAAAGCATGAGTTGCACCTGGCGCTGGAAAACCCGCATTGGCATTTAATCTTTAGCGATCTTGAACTGACTGATTTTTCCGCACTTGAACTGCTCAATCTGCTCAATGAAAAGCAGTTAAAAGCGCAGGTCATCCTGATTGATAACACGGGTGCAGATGTCATTGCTGTTCGTTGTCTGGAAATGGGTACGCATCAGCTCATTAAATGTACTGACGCGTACCTGCAACATCTTCCTAAGCTTGTTGAAGCAGTCATTAAACGCACAGAGGAAGCGTGCGAGCGGGAACTGCTCAATGAAGAGCGCATTAAGAGTGACGAGCGTTATCTTGATATTTTCGATAACACCAGTGATTTGATTCAATGCATTGCGCCAGATGGGTCTTTCATCTATACCAATAGCGCATGGCGAAAAGCTTTGGGATATTCCGAGCAAGAGGTTCAGTCACTTAACTTGCTGGATGTGTTGCATCCAGAAAGCATAGTTTGCTGTCAGGATCGTTTCTCGCGGTTGCTCAATGGCGAAACGCTCTCATGCATCGATTTTAAATTTTTGTCCAAATCCGGAGATACGCTCCACCTTGTAGGTGATTGCGGCTCCATTATTAAAGAGGGAGTGGCGGTTTCGACGCGTGGTATTTTTAAGAATCTAACTGAAACCGTCAGGGCGGAAGAGGCGCTAAGGGTCAGTGAAGCTCGATTCCAGGCCTTATATGAAAACGCGCCGGATATATACACGACTATTAATGCAACTGGCGAAATTTTGTCCATCAATCAGGTGGGGGCATCAATGCTGGGCTATGAGGTGGGTGAATTGCTTGGAATATCTGCGGCGATACTTGTCCACCCTGAAGATCAGCAGGTGGTATTTGAGTATATAGAAAACCAGTTTGCCAGTATTGACGTGAAAAGGAGCATCGAATATCGAAAAGTCAGAAAAGATGGCTCAGTATTATGGGTACATCAACGTGTCAGCCTTGAACCGGGGGTAGCGATACCGCGAATGTTTGTAATCTGTCGCGATGTTACAGAAAAGCACCAGCTGGAAAAACAGCTTGCGCATCAGGCTGCACATGACGCTCTCACCAATCTGATTAATCGACGTGAATTTGAGTTTCGCCTGCAGAGGATAGTTTCCAGTGCTTCATATGATACTGACCAGCATGTGCTGTGTTTTCTCGATCTGGATCAGTTTAAAAAAATCAATGACAGCTGCGGGCATATGGCCGGTGATGAGCTGCTGCGCCAGATCGCTGCTTTGCTGGAGGGGAAGATGCGTTCCCGAGACACACTTGCCCGATTAGGTGGGGGTGAGTTTGCCATATTAATGGAGCATTGCCCCCTGGATAAGGCAATATCGCTTACTGAAAATATCCGCGAATCTATTGAGCAATTTGAATTTTATTGGCGAACCCATCGTTTTACACTGGGAGTAAGTATCGGGGTCTTTCCCATGAAAGGTGGATTTGCCGTTGCAGATATACTGAATATGGCGGATTTGGCGTGCTACACAGCTAAAAAGAAAGGCCGAAATCGTGTGCACCTTTATCATCCTGATGATATGGTGCTTGATAACCAGTAGCGTTTTTGTTCTTGTCGCTCCGATAGCGTATCAGTCAAATACCACCGTTTTGTTCGCATACAGCAAAATCCGGTTCTCAATATGCCACCTCACCGCACGCGACAACACCACTTTTTCCAGATCACTCCCTCGCTGAATCAAATTCTCAATGGCATCCCGGTGGGAAATCCGGGTGACATCCTGTTCGATAATCGGGCCGTCATCCAGAATCTCTGTCACATAATGACTGGTTGCGCCAATCAGCTTTACGCCGCGTTCGAAAGCCCGGTGATAGGGTTTTGCGCCATTAAATGCCGGCAGGAACGAATGATGGATGTTGATAATGCGACTGGGGTAGTGGCGAATAAATTCAGGTGACAGCACCTGCATATAGCGGGCCAGCACAATCAAATCGATGTGATGGTGGTGCAGTAGCGCGACCTGCATGTCCTCCGCTTCCTTTTTTGCATCCTTATGTACCGGAATGTGCTGGAATGGAATCCTGTAAGCATCGGCCAGCCATTTGGTATCACTATGGTTACTGATAATGAGTGGAATCTCGCAGTTCAGTTCACCAGCCTGATGGCGATACAGCAGATCAGCCAGACAATGGTCATATCGCGATACAAAAATTGCCACTTTAGGGCGGTAGCTGGAAAGCGCCAGGCTCCAGTGCATGGAAAACTTTTCAGCAATGGGAGTAAAAAGTTTGTCGAAGTCGTTCGTGCTGAGATTAAAACCCTGCAAATCCCACTCCACACGCATCAAAAAAAGACCTAATTCACTGTCCTGATGCTGGTCTGCGTGGAGGATATTGGCGTCGTGCCGGTAAAGAAATTCGGCAATGGTCGCAACCAGCCCTTTTTGGTCCGGGCAGCTGATAAGAAGAATGGCGGTATTTTTCATGTCGTAAATGTAAATTATATTGAATAACTATACAACAGATAGGGAAATAGAGGACAAGCATGACCGCTTTACTTGTCTTATCAAACTGATTAGAAAACAGATTTATTTTACTGTAAAAAAAATGTAAAAATCTTGTTGCGTTAATGTCGATGAATTACTAGAATTAGTTCATTCCTGATCCCTGTGACACTATATCTTGTGGTTTGATGTATTTGTTGAGGGGATTGCCGTAAGTAGATTATTTACATCATATTATTCATAATAATGGACGACAACAACAAATGCGACTAGCCACCGATACGCCCTCCTCCCCCCAAATGCACAACGTAGAAAACACGATACAACCTGCTGTAAAAGATTCCCGATACGCAAATTATATGGTTATTCGCCGGAATGGCAGCGTGGTCGGTTTTGAACCTTCCAAGGTTGCCATTGCCGTAACCAAAGCATTTCTGGCGGTGAACGGTGGTCAGGCTGCGGCTTCCGCCCGTGTGCGTGAACTGGTGGAGTCCCTGACAGAATCCGTGGTGAATGCGCTGGTCCGTCGCCAGCCCAATGGCGGTACCTTCCACATTGAAGACATTCAGGATCAGGTTGAACTCTCCCTGATGCGCTCCGGCGAGCACGATGTGGCCCGCGCTTATGTGTTGTACCGTGAAAAACGCACGCAAGAACGTGCGCAGACTAAAGCTGCCAGCAAGGTGCCGGATCATGGTCTGAACGTTACCGATAATGGTACGGTTCGCCCGCTGGACGCGGCCAGGCTATATGCGCTGATCGAAGAGGCCTGCGCTGGTTTGGGTGAGGCTGTCAGCGCCAAACCAGTAATGGATGCCACTCTGCGTGACCTGTACGAAGGCGTGCCGATGGAAGAAGTGCACAAATCCACCATTCTTGCCGCCCGTTCCTTGATCGAAAACGACCCTGCCTATTCACAGGTGACGGCCCGTTTGCTGCTTAATACTATTCGTACCGAAGTGTTGGGTGAAGAAGCCACCCAGGCAGACATGGTTACGCGTTATGCAGAATATTTCCCGGGCTACATCAAGCAAGGAATTGAAGCGGAATTACTGGATGAACGTCTGGCGCAATATGATATGAAGCGCCTGGGCGCGGCAATGGATGCCTCCCGCGACTTCCAGTTTGGTTACCTTGGTTTGCAAACCTTGTATGACCGCTATTTCCTGCATATTGAAGATCGCCGCATTGAATTACCGCAAGCCTTCTTCATGCGCGTTGCCATGGGCCTGAGCCTGAATGAAATCGACCGCGAATCCCGCGCTATCGAATTTTACAATGTGCTTTCCAGCTTTGATTTCATGAGCTCCACCCCAACACTGTTTAATGCCGGTACTCGCCGTTCGCAGCTATCCAGCTGCTACCTGACCACCGTGCCGGATGACCTGGACGGGATATACGAAGCCATCAAGGAAAACGCATTGCTCTCCAAATTTGCCGGTGGTCTGGGCAATGACTGGACCAACGTGCGCGCACTGGGTTCCCGCATCAAGGGCACCAATGGTAAATCACAGGGTGTAGTGCCATTCCTGAAAGTAGTTAACGACACCGCTGTGGCTGTGAATCAGGGTGGCAAGCGCAAGGGCGCCGTATGTGCCTACCTGGAATCCTGGCATCTGGATATGGAAGAGTTTCTGGAGTTGCGCAAGAATACCGGTGATGATCGCCGTCGTACCCATGACATGAATACCGCCAACTGGATTCCTGATCTGTTCATGCGCCGCGTGATGGAAAATGGCGACTGGACCCTGTTCAGCCCATCCGATGTCCCTGACCTGCACGACAAATTCGGTAAGGCATTCGAAGCCGCCTACACCGCGTATGAAGCCAAAGCTACGCGCGGTGAAATCAAAGTGTTCAAGACCGTTCAAGCCACCCAGATGTGGCGCAAGATGCTTTCCATGCTGTTTGAAACCGGCCATCCATGGATCACTTTCAAAGACCCTTGCAATATTCGTTCACCGCAGCAGCATATCGGCGTGGTGCACAGCTCCAATCTCTGCACCGAGATCACGCTGAACACCAACGACCATGAAATTGCCGTGTGTAATCTGGGTTCGGTAAATCTTTCAGCTCATCTGAAAGATGGCCAGCTGGATAAAATCAAGCTAAGAAAGACCATTTCTACCGCCATGCGCATGCTGGATAACGTCATTGATATCAACTACTACGCCGTAGCCAAAGCACGTAACTCCAACCTCAAGCATCGTCCGGTGGGTATGGGTATCATGGGTTTCCAGGATTGCCTGCACGAATTGCGCATTCCTTATGCCACACAGGCAGCGGTCGAGTTTGCTGATCGCTCTATGGAAACAGTTGCTTATTACGCTTACTGGGCCTCTACCGAACTGGCAGAAGAACGTGGCCGTTATGCAACGTATAAGGGCAGCCTGTGGGATCGTGGCATTCTGCCGCTGGATAGCATCAAGCTGCTGGCAGAAGAGCGCGGCGGCTACTTGGAAGTAGACGACTCCCTGACCATGGACTGGGAAGCACTGCGTGCCCGCATCAGTGAGCACGGCATGCGCAACTCCAACTGTCTGGCCATTGCCCCTACTGCAACCATCGCCAACATCGTCGGCGTGTCTGCATCCATTGAGCCCACCTACCAGAACATCTACGTGAAATCCAACCTCTCCGGCGAATTCACCGTTGCCAACCAGTATCTGGTTAAAGACCTGAAGCAGCTCGGCATGTGGGACGAAGTCATGGTCGCCGACATGAAATACTTCGACGGTTCTCTGGCTCGCATTGATCGTGTACCGCAAGAACTGCGCAACCTGTACGCCACCGCTTTTGAGGTGGATACTCAATGGCTGGTTGAAGCAGCCTCCCGTCGTCAGAAATGGATTGACCAGGGCCAGTCACTCAATATCTACATGAGCGGTGTTTCCGGTAAAAAGCTGGATGAAACCTACAAACTGGCGTGGGTACGTGGCCTTAAAACCACCTACTACCTGCGCACACTGGGCGCCACCTCGGCAGAGAAATCGACCGGCAAGGGCGGCGAGCTGAATGCCGTATCAGCGCATACCGGTTCCAGCATTGCAGCAACCCCGACTCAGGGCGTTGCCGTTGCGGCACCGGCCACAGAAGTCAAATTCTGTGCCATTGATGACCCAGAGTGCGAAGCCTGTCAATAAAGCCTGAACGGTATCGCAATATAACAGTCAAATAATTAATAAGACATACCCCTATATTCCAAGCGGAAAAGGGCAGAGGGCGGGAGCAATCCCCCCTTCTGATAACCAAGGAGAATATACACTATGCTGAGTTTTGAAGACGAGATCACCCCTGCACCAAAACCTGCTTACAACCCTGCAATGGCTGCAAAGCCAGCAGCAGCCAGCTCGGTGAGTGCATCTGATTCGGACACCAAATCCAGCCGCGTGCGCGTGGAAGACAAACGCATCATCAACGGTACGGCAGACGTGAACCAGTTGGTGCCGTTCAAGTACAAATGGGCATGGGACAAATATCTGGCTGGTTGCGCAAACCACTGGATGCCACAAGAAGTGAACATGAACCGTGACATCGCCACCTGGAAAGACCCTAACGGCCTGACAGATGACGAGCGCCTGATCGTCAAGCGTAACCTGGGTTTCTTTGTAACGGCTGACTCACTGGCCGCCAACAACATCGTACTGGGTACCTATCGCCATATCACCGCACCGGAATGCCGTCAGTACTTGTTGCGTCAGGCTTTTGAAGAAGCCATTCACACCCACGCGTATCAGTATATTGTGGAATCGCTGGGTCTGGACGAAGGCGAGATATTCAATGCCTACCATGAAGTTTCCAGTATTCGTGCCAAAGACGAATTCCTGATGCCTTTCATTGATATTCTGACCAACCCGGAATTCAAGACCGGCACACCAGAAACCGATCAGCAACTGTTGCGCAGCCTGATTGTGTTCGCCTGCATCATGGAAGGCATCTTCTTTTATGTGGGTTTCGTGCAAATTCTGGCACTGGGTCGTCAGAACAAGATGACCGGTGCTGCTGAACAGTATCAGTACATCTTGCGTGACGAGTCCATGCACTGCAATTTTGGCATTGATCTGATCAATACTATCAAAATGGAAAATCCGCAGTTGTGGACCCCGGAATTCCGCAAGGAAATTACCGGGTTGATTCAGCAAGGGGTGGAGCTGGAATATCGTTATGCAGAAGATACCATGCCGCGTGGGGTGTTGGGGTTGAATGCTTCGCAGTTTAAAGAGTATCTGAGGTTTATTGCTAACCGTCGTTGCCAGCAGATTGGGCTGGATGAGATTTATGCGGGGGCGAATAATCCGTTTCCGTGGATGGCGGAGATGATTGATTTGAAGAAAGAGAAGAATTTCTTTGAGACGAGAGTCACGGAGTATCAGACGGGTGGGGCTTTGAGCTGGGATTAAGGGCTGGATTTAGTGCAATAAGCTACTTTCAAAGTAGCTTATGCGTCTAATTAATTCTTGAGTTTTAGTACTGTGGGGGCGTCAGGTGATTTTGGCGCCCCTATTTTTTGGGATGCTTACGTAAAAAGTTAACTCATGAATGATGAATTGATTAAGATATCTTTGTCATGGTTTAAGATGCATTGGGGAGATAAGATCACGCTTCTCCTTATGGTGGGGATTGGTTTCCTTGCTGGTGTTTTCATTTTTTCCATGATTTCACCAACATCTGATGAAGGATCGAAATTATTATTTTCGGCTTCTATAAGCATGGTATTTGTTGCTATGTGGCTATTGACCAATAGGGTGCCAAAAAATAAGAAAGATAAGATTGGGTTTGTTATTGCGATTACCGGTGAGACTGCAGAGCAACAAATAAAAATACGAAATGATTTTATTGTAGAAATTCGTAGAATTCTTGGAGAAGTCGCACATGTAGTGCCATTCGAGATTATTGAACTACCTGAATTGCATGCTATACGAATCCGGGACCAGAAGTCAGCCGTTTACTACTTGGGGAAGAGTAAATCTCATTTTCTTGTTTATGGAGATGTTCGAACTAGAAATGTAAAAGGCAAAGAAGTTCATTCGTTACGTTTGGAAAAGTTGGTTGTTCACAAGGAGGTTCCGCTTGAAGTGAGTGCCATCCTTGCTTCAGAAATGGGTCAAATACTTCCTCAGAAAATTACTATCCCTTGTGAGGATGATCTCAGCGGTTTTGAGATTACAACTGTTTGGTTTAGTGAGTCAGTGAAATTTGTAATTGCGACAGCCGCGATGCTTTCGGGTGATCTTGCTTTAGCGCGAAATCTACTGGAGGAGGTGCGTAAATCATGCAAACCCCTCTCTCGGAAGAAGAAAGTGCCAGGTGCTAGCACATTACTGAAACTAGTCCCTAAAAGGCTGTCTGATGCTTACTTAAATAGCGCACGATATGAGTATGAGATTTGGCGAGTAACCCATGAGCGGGAACACATTGACCAAGTAAGCTATTTTATAAGTAAATATAATGAGCTAACTCCGGGTACGGCTCAATATTACACTATGACCGCAATATCTATGTTTGTGGCGCATCGAGATGTGAAAGGTGCGTTAGCAGCAATAAACAAGTGTAAAGCGTTAAACATCGCTGATCCGACTTGGAGGTTCAGTGTTGCCTTTTTGGAGGCCTATCAAGGTAACATGGAATGCGCAATTCAAACATATGATGCGGCATTTGAGCAGATGAGTGATGGTCAAATGCAGTTGCCATTTGAAGTAGAAGAATTTATTGCATGGGTTCTTGTTCAGGAGCCAGATAAGTATCAGTTACATTATTGTTTGGGTTTGCTAAATATGCATGCAAAGGGAGATGGGGTTCGAGCACGTTCTGATTTCCAAGAATTTGTTGATAAACATAAAAATGGAGATTTTTCTGTTGTTTTGGGTCGTGCACAGCAATATCTTGGTGAAAAAATTGAATCTGAACTAGCATATTGATTTGCCACGTATTGACCTGATTAGTGTTTAATATTGAGTATTTGGTGCCGTATGGTATATGTCAGTAAGTGGAGAAAGGCTTATTTTTCTTCTACGCAATACCATCAGCTGTATTTTGATTCCCGAGGCCGGGGGTAGCCCGGCGGCTAGTCACTTTTCTTGCTTCGCCAAGAAAAGTAACCAAAAGAAGGCGACGCCAACTGCGCCGTCCCTTCGGGATACCTGAGGGTTACCGGATAAATCGGGCGGCTGCGCAAACTCGCACGTAAACGTGCTCAGACATGCGCTGCCTTCATCCCGATTTATCCGGTAAACCTCAGCGGCGCAGATGGGAGGTAAGTCAAAGGCCACGCGCGTAGCGCGTTCTGATGCTGGCCAAGGCCAGCCATAGGTATCTCTTTGTTGTATCGCATCGGTTTGGTTTTTGTTTGTTACTTTTTTGCATATTTTGGTCTGTAGCTTTGTGAATGGCAGGGAAATAAGTGATAAGGTTAAGGTATGAGTTCTTTGGCTAAAGCAGTGAGTTTTGAGAGCGACATGATGTGGGTCGATCTTGCTGATGGGCGGAAACTGGGTGTTCCGTTGGCTTATTTTCCCAAGTTGCTGAATGCGCTCCCGGAACAGTTGTCCCGTTATGAGATTAGCGGTGGAGGGTGTGGCTTGCATTGGGATGAATTGGATGAGGATATCAAGGTGGAATATTTGTTGATGGGAATTGGGGATAGAATGCAGGTGTCGGGGATAGATCTTTCATTAACCATTGTTCGGTCCACGTAGCGCCGGATGATTCGTGTGAGTTTGGCAAGTATATGCTTTTCTTCATGGCAATTCCGCGAGAGGTGGTTTGGTCTTTCAAGGCCGGTTGTAGCCCGGCGGCTAGTTACTTTTCTTGCTTCGCCAAGCAAAGTAACCAAAAGAAGGCGACGCCAGCTACGCCGTCCCTTCGGGATACCTGAGGGTTGCCGGATAAATCGGGCGGCTGCGCAAACTCGCACGTGAACGTGCTCAGACATGCGCTGCCTTCATCCCGATTTTTCCGGTAACCCTCAGCGGCGCAGATGGGGGTAAGTCAAAGGCCACGCGCGTAGCGCGTTCTGATGCTGGCTATGCCAGCTTGTTGTTGGTTCCCTTTGTTGTATCGCCTCGGTTTGGGTTTTGAATCGGGGAAAAGGCAAGTATGTCTGAGCACGTTTACGTGCGAGTTTACGCGGCCGCCCGATTCAAAACCCAAACCGAGGGAACCCGAAGGGCGATACAATAGGGTGCCTTTTTCTTTGGTGTCTTTCTTTTGGGCAAACAAAAGAAAGATACTAGCAGTCGGGCTACCCCCGACCTCAGGTGCTAAAGTTTCCAACAAAAGGGTCATAAGTGCCAAATCTGGCAATCATGCGACAGTACGCGTAGCGCTGTACGAATTATATGAATACTTGTGAAGTGTTTATTTTTTCTTCATAACAATTAATTTCGTGCCAAATTTGGCCTTTCGAGGCCGGGGGTAGCCCGGCGGCTAGTCACTTTTCTTGCTTCGCCAAGCAAAGTAACCAAAAGAAGGCGACGCCAACTGCGCCGTCCATTCGGGATGCCTGAGTGTTCCCGGATAAATCGGGCGGCTGCGCAAACTCGCACGTAAACGTGCTCAGACATGCGCTGCCTTCTTCCCGATTTTTCCGGTAACCCTCAGCGGCGCAGATGGGGGATAAGTCAAAGGCCACGAGCGTAGCGCGTTCTGATGCTGGCTATGCCAGCTTGTTGTTGGTTCCCTTTGTTGTATCGCCTCGGGTTGGGTTTTGAAACGGGGAAAAGGCAGCGCTTGTTTGAGCATGTGGACGCGCAGCGGATCATGCGAGTTTGCGTTGCCTCCCGATTTAAAAGTCAAACCGAGGGAACCCGTAGGGCGATACAATAGGGTGCCTTTTTAGCTCCGGCATAACCTAAAGGTTAGCCTGCACTGAAATGGGGTAAGCAGGCATTTCGCCGATAGGCGAAAGCTCGCAAACTTCGTTTTCTTTGGTGTCTTTCTTTTGGGCAAACAAAAGAAAGACACTAGCAGTCGGGCTACCCCCGACCTCAGGTGCAAAAATCGCGATGAATTTGTAATCATTCGTCAATGCAAAATTTGCACCCATTTTTAGCAACACACTGAGCTTTATGCGAACAAAAAGCCCCAAACCCCAACCAGCCGATACGCCAACGCAGGCAACTAAATTCCATCCCCGTAATCGCCACCAAGGTCGATACGACTTCCAGCGTTTGATACAAACAGACTCAGCACTAGGTAATTACGTCAGCATAAATGCCCATGGCGAACAAAGTATCGATTTTGCTGATCCGGCAGCCGTCAAAGCGTTGAATCGCGCGCTACTGAAAGACAGCTATGGTATACAGGCCTGGGATATTCCCCCGCAAAATCTTTGCCCACCCGTTCCCGGTCGTGCCGATTACATCCATTATCTGGCTGATTTGTTGGCGGGCAGTAATAACGGTGTTATCCCGAAATCCAAAATGATACAGGTGCTGGACATTGGTACTGGCGCAAATTGTATTTACCCCTTGATTGGGTACAGCGAATACGGTTGGGATTTTGTTGCAACCGATATTAACGCGGCCTCTCTGGACAATGCGCAGGTTGTTCTGGATGCAAATCCAAAACTGGCAGCGCACATATCACTCCGCTTGCAGCCATCTCCAGAGGCGATTTTTAAAGGCGTAGTGCGGGACAATGAATGGTTTGATCTGACAATGTGTAATCCGCCATTTCATGCTTCTCTTGCCGAGGCCAGCGGAGGGACTCAGCGCAAGTGGCAGAATCTGGGCAAGCAGGATGCCAAAGACGAAGCCAATTCCACTTTGAATTTTGGCGGGCAGGATGAAGAGCTTTGGTGTGAAGGGGGTGAGCAGGCTTTTATTCAGCGTATGATTACTGAAAGTGCACAGATACCCACCCGCTGTTTCTGGTTTAGCACGCTGGTGTCTAAATCTGCCACGTTACCCGGTATTTACGAGGCCCTGAAGCAGTTGAATGTGCAAGAGCACAAAACCATTGCCATGAGCCAGGGCCAAAAGCAAAGCCGTCTGGTTGCCTGGACGTTTTTGAATCCGGTACAACAAGCTGGCTGGCGTAAATTGCGCTGGTAATAAAGTTTTTTGAAACGACTATAATCATTCGATATTATGTATTTTCTTAACTGGAGCACCTGCTATGACTATTTCAATGTACCAATCTTCAGTACCCGTTTTTATTCGCATGCTCAACAATCTCGTAGGGGTTCTTGAAAAGGCGGCTGCTCACGCAGAAGCTAAAAAAATAGACCCTGCGGTATTGATCAATTTTCGCCTGTACCCTGATATGTTTGCTTTCGCCAAGCAAATTCAGGTAGCTGTGGATGCAGCCAAGAATGGAACGGCCCGGCTAGCTGGTGTTGAGCCGCCTGAGTTTGAAAACAATGAAAAAACTTTTCCTGAATTGATCGAGCGGGTAAAAAAGACCATCGCCTATGTTGAAACCTTCAAGCCGGAGCAAATAGATGGTTCTGAGGAAAGAGAGATCATTCTCAAGCGGGGGGAGACCAGTAACACTTACCTTGGGCAAGCGTTTCTGCTGAATCGTGTGTTACCCAATTTTTACTTTCATATCACTACGGCTTACGACATTCTTCGCCACAATGGGGTAGAGTTGGGAAAAAAGGATTATATAGGCCGGTAAATATGCCGAGGGGGCTTGGCGCTGCCAAGTGCTTTTCCCTGATTAATGCGTGTGTGTAAAATGGTGGCTATGGCTGTTAAATCCATAGCCACCATTTTTTACCAGGGCATTGAACGCAGAGAGATTATGCTGCTTTACGTCTGGCGATTCCAACCAATCCAATTAAACCGGAACCTAATAGCCACGCTGCTGCAGGGAGGGGTACAGCTTGTGCAGGCCCAGCAGTAAAGAGTTGCCGTTGGTTTGCACTAGATGCTGTAAGCCAGCTGATTTGACCGGAGCCAGCTTCACTGACAACTAAACCTGTCTGGAAGGTGCCAGACTTTGACTGTGGTCCTGTAAATATTTCCCATCCCAAATCCTTATTTGCAGCGGCAGTTACGTTTTTTGATGCATTTGATGAAGCGTTGCTGCTATCACCGCTAAAATTTGCATTGATTGAAGCGTGTGCAAAGGCAGCACCATTGGTTTCACCAGTGCCTGCATCAGCGAAAAGTGAGTATTTTGCAGTAATGTAAATGGTCATAGGGCCAGTGGTTGTGAAAGTTTTGAAAATGCTTTCGTTGCTAAGCCCCGTGTTCTCGCTCCAGTATATGTCTGATGGCGTCACTAGCGCTTCAGCTTTACTCAGCATATTCAAACTGCCGGACAAAGGGGTAAGTGAGGATAGCGCATTTGATCCTGAAGTGGCAGCCTCATTATTCTTTACAAAATTCCAGCCATAATTACCGCTGCTGCTATGACTGTCTGACTCGTACAGGCTGCCGGTCACTGCATTGGAATTGGCTGACATGGTGCTGCTGGTCCAGGTAATGGCGGCATTCAAATCAAACGGTGTGGGAACAGCGGTTATTTTAATGGACTCCAGTTTTGCCCAAGCGTTAGCCGCCATGGCAACCGGGGAGGTGAGAGCGCCTATAGCGATGAGTGCAGTAGTTGCTACGGTGAGTCTGAAACGTCTGGCATTTGTCTTCATGGTCTCTTCCTTTTGGGATAATTTGGTTTTGTGATTCCCATATAACATTTCCTATTATCATTTTTATGGAATATTTTATAAGGTGGCTGCCTCTAATAAGCAAAATTCATGCCATTTTAATATATATGTCATAAAGCGGTAATTTTATTGGTATAAATGGGTGTTATTTTGATAGCATGAATTGACTATGGCATTTATAGTAAAATTTTCCGACAGGCTAACTTGATAAATGACGATGTCTTGATTGGGTGGGTTCTATGTTTGTTAAAAATCTGTTTTGTTAACAAATTGTTTTAATTGTTAACTTTAATTAATTTGTAATATTTTTAACCAATCGGAAATAAGACAAAACGAGTTGTAGAAGTAAAATTGTTGTAAATATTTTCGACAAAGTTTACCAGATGGATGCCATCTTTGTTTTTCGCATTGCAATTGAACTTCTGTCAGTTTCGTATCTCTTGGGCAGGGTTATTTTCCAAATCGGTTTTTTTGCTATCCGCATTGATCTCTTAAATTGATATCATTTAAATAATAAAAAACTTCAATGCTTGCGCGATTGGCACTGATTTTAATTTTCTTTTCTGGAGTGCACATTGATTCAATATCAACCATTTCATCCTGAGATTTTCAATCTTGCCGGGTTAAATATGCAGGCGATTTTCAATCTGGATCAACTGCCTCTGGAGATGCTGGCTAAACTTGATGAATCGGATAAAGGGACTAAAAAATACCGTCAGCTCATTTTGTTGGGTCACGGTGGCAGCGCTATGTGGAGTTCTCTGAAGGCATCCGCGCTTCAATCAGAAAATCCTGTGGATGATTTTACTGTCAGAACGATAGAAGACTATTTTTCTCGGCTTTTTCCGGGATGTGATTATGAGTTAATTTATCCGGGGATTCGTCATATCGGGTTGCAGGCACTGGGTAAACTGGCGGGCTGGCATCATCCGTCACCATTGAAGGTGGGGATTAATGCTGTTTTGGGTACCTGGTTTGCTTATCGGGCGGTGGTGCTGGCGGATACGAATTTCGAGCCGACTTCGCCGCTACAGGGTGTGTCTCCTTGCGAGAGTTGTCAGCATAAAGTCTGTATAGATCATTGCCCGGCTTTTGCATTGGTTGATGGTTTATTGGATTTTCAGAAATGTGCAGATTACCGAAAACAGCCTGCTTCGAAATGTAAAACAATTTGTCTGGCAAGGCTGAGTTGCCCGGTTGCCAGTGAGCATCGATATAGTGATGAGCAAATTCGTTATCACTATGGACTATCCATGAAAACGATTGAGCAAAAATTCTGATGCATGTCATATGGTTGCGCATCCAGGAATGAGCATTCTGCGTCATTGCGCCTTGCCCTGCACTCCAAAAACAGCATACGTCAACCCATTCAACCAAGGTTTCCAGGTTAAAGTATTCACTCAATCCAGATTTTTTGGCTGGAATAATAAAATGTTTTTATCCAAAGATTCACCCAATCTGCAGTCGAGTATTTGGATGCAGCATGAGGCTGGTTTGACTCCTTGCAATCAATCACAACAGTCAAGTAGTCATCACATAGCCTTTTAAACTGCCAGCAGTTCTGAGGAGAAGCGTAGATTTTGTTAAATTGCTCACAGTTGAGACATCAGATATACACATTCCATCAAGCTGAATGTTGAAAATCATGCTTATTCCTGCGCGGAGAACGCAGCAACAGATACGCTGCCGGAAGGACAAACATTGAAAGCAGGGGGGCTGTAATCATCCCGCCGACCATAGGCGCAGCAATACGGCTCATGACTTCCGATCCGGTGCCGCTTCCCCACATGATAGGTAACAGGCCTGCCAGAATGACGGCAACGGTCATGGCTTTGGGGCGCACTCTCAGAACTGCGCCTTCACGGATGGCATCTTCAACTAATTCTCTGGTAAGTGTAGCCCCTGTCGCAAGCCGCGCTTCGAGGGCTTGCCGCAGATACAGCAGCATGATGACGCCAAATTCAGCCGCGACACCAGCTAGCGCTATAAAGCCGACGCCGGTGGCGACAGAGAGATTGTAGTGCAGCAGATATAAAATCCAGACACCGCCAGTAAGCGCAAATGGCACGGTAGCCATGATGAGTGCAGCATCATCTATACGCTGGAATGCCAGGTAGAGCAGTACGAAAATAATGAGGATGGTTGTCGGGACAACCAGCTTCAGTCGCGCATTGGCTCTTTCCATAAATTCGAACTGGCCGGAGTAGGCAACACTGATTCCTGGTGTCAGTTTGACTTCGTTCGTCACTACCTTGCGTAAATCTGAGACAACCGATGCCAGATCGCGGCCTCTTACGTCAATGTATACCCAGCTTGCGAGTCGCGCGTTTTCGCTTTTGAGCATTGGCGGGCCATCGTTTATGCGCAATTCAGCGACCATGCCCAGCGTGATGAGCTGGCCGCTTGGCGTGACGATGGGCAATTGCTGCAGTTTTTCCAGCGAATCACGTAGTTCCCTTGGGTAACGGACGTTTATCGGGTAGCGAGCTGTGCCCTCAATCGTCTCTCCCACATTCATCCCACCGATAAGCGAAGCTACCACTGACTGCACATCACTGATATTCAGACCATATCGAGAGGCTGCATCCCGATTGATGGAAATATCTATATAGTTCTCATCCGGAAACGTAACCAATTGTTACAAATAGAGAAAAGATAACGAAAGAGGATGAAGGTCCCGGTGAAAAAGAGTATAGTTTGATTCAAG